>CALAGB010000177.1 GCA_937891245.1 uncultured Thermomicrobiales bacterium
AACGCCTGGCCGCAACCATGGCCCTCGACGCGCACGATCTTCCGACTGCGCACGCCTGGCTCGAAGCCCACGATCGCTGGCTGGCATGGTCTGGAGCAGTGCTCGGACGGGCCGAGGGAGCGATGGGATGGGCTGCGTATCATCACGCTGATAGCGATCCGACGAGCGCCCGTATCGCCGCTAAGCAGGCGTTGGCCCATGCATCGGACCCGCGCCAACCGCTCGCCCTACTGGCCGTCCACCGATTCCTCGGCCAACTCGATACCGAAGTCGCAGCATTCGACTCTGCTGCGGAGCATCAGCGCGAATCGCTCGCACTGGCAGAGTCGTGCGCCGCCCCCTTCGAGCGCGCGCTGACCTTGCTGGAGATCGCCAAGCTGCGCGCGACGCAGGGTCGGATCGCCGATGCCAGAGCGCTTGTGGCCGAGGTGCGCGCGATCTGCGAGCCGCTGGAAGCGAAGCCGACGCTGGAGCGGGTCGCGGCGCTGGAGCAGCAGTTGAGCGGGATCGGAGCGTCTAATGCCTGAGGCGCCGTACGTCTTCATCAGTTATGCCAGCGCCGATCGCGAGCGGGTGCTACCAGTGGTCGACCGGCTCGAACAGGCCGGCGTCCGCGTGTGGATCGACCGGGACGGCATCCACGGTGGGGCGAACTACGCCTTGGAGATCGCCGAGGCGATCGAGGGCGCGACGGCCCTGATGCTGATGTGCTCGCCGGCCTCGCTCGCCTCCCGCAATGTCAAACAGGAGATCGCGCTGGCCTGGCGCTTCGAGCGTCCCTACCTGCCGATGCTCCTGGATCCGGTCGAGATCCCGAAGGACATCGCGTACTGGCTCGAAGCCTCGCAGTGGATCGAGCTGCTCGACCATCCTGAATCTGAATGGCTCGCCGCGCTCGGCAAGGCCCTGGACCCATTCGGGATCAGGCTCCAGGCGACGACACAACCGCAGCCGGTGACGGCGACGCGCGAGCGGCCACTGCTGGTCGGCCGCGAGCGCGAGCAGGGGATTCTGCGTGGGCAACTGACGTCGATGCTGGCTGGTCATGGAAGTCTGGTGCTGGTTGGTGGTGAAGACGGGATCGGCAAGACGACGCTGGTCGACGATCTGACGATCGAGGCCGAGGAACAGGGTTGCCTGGTGCTCTGGGGCCATGCCTACGATCTGTCGGTCACACCGCCATACGGTCCCTGGCTGGAGATCTTCCACCAGTACCGGACCGTCGCAGGGAGCACGCTCCCCCCGGCACCCTCGTTCGTATTCGACGCCGAGGAATTGTCGAGGGTTGGCTCGCAGGGAACCCTCTTCGCGGCCGTGGCCGACTTTCTCCGGTCGGTCGCCACCCACCGTCCACTCATGCTTGTCCTCGACGACCTGCACTGGTTCGACCAGGCGAGTCTCGACTTCGTCCGATTCCTGGCGCGGCAGATCGGGAGCCAGCGTATCCTGCTCGTCGCCACCTACCGGAGCGACGAACTGCACCGGAGACATCCCATTTATGATCTCCTGCCACTCCTCGTGCGGGAGGCGAGCGCCGAACGACTTGACGTTGGCCGGCTCGCCGCGACCGGCTATCACGCGCTCATCGCGAGCCGCTATGCTCTGGAGGACCGCGATGAAGAGCGCCTGGCCGCGTACCTGACGTCGCATGCGGAGGGGAATCCCCTGTATGCCGGAGAGTTGCTGCGGACGCTGGAACACGATGAGGTGGTGCAGCAGCACGGTGACCGCTGGCAGGTCGGTGACCTGACGACGGTGCGCATGCCACCGCTACTGCGGCAGGTGATCGAGGGACGCCTGGCGGTTCTGAACGCGGACACCCGCGCGCTGCTGCAAGTCGGGGCGGTCATCGGTCAGGAGGTGCCGCTGGATCTCTGGCAGCAGGCGTCCGGAGCGGACGCCGCCGCCTTGATCGCGGCATTAGAGCAGGGACGTGCGGCGCAACTGGTCGACGAAGGACCCGGTAGCGATGACTGGCACTTTCATCACGCTCTGATCCGTGAGGCGCTGTATACAGATCTGATCTCGCTGCGTCGCCGCGGCTGGCATCGCACGGTGGCCGAGGCGCTGGCCGGCCGGCCCAAGCCGGTCCCTGACACGGTCGCCCACCACTTCCAGCAGGCCGGTGATGTGCGGGCCGTGGCCTGGCTCTTGGAGTCCGCTCGGCGCGCCCGGATGGCGTTCGCCATCGCTATGGCGGTCGAGCAGCTCAATATGGCCCTCGCGCTGGACGAGCAGCACGATGGTGTCAGCGGCCTACGCGGCTGGATATTGGCCGCGCTGGCGGGTATGGGCGAGCTCTTCGCCCACGTCGATGAATGCATGCGCATGCTCGACGAAGCGATGGATATTGCGGAGCAGTCGAGTGACGCCGCCTTAGTGGCGCTTGTCGAGTGGTACCGAGCGTATATCGAAATCACCTGGTCTGCTCCGGCCGGGGAGATGCTTGCTAGTGCCCGCGACCGCATCCAGGCCCTGCCGACTGAAGAGCGGGAGCGGCTCTTCGGCTTCATCTACGGCGCGTCCGGCGCACCGCTCGACCCGAGCGGCCCAGAGATAACGTGTATGGTCATTGGATTCCTCGCACAGTCGGGACAGTACCGCGAGGCACTCGCAAGCATCGAGCGGGTCCGCGAGGGGCATCCAAAGCTGTCGGCAGGCGCGTTGCACGGTATCGACAACGCTCTCATGGTGTGTTTTCAGGCGCTTGGACGGCCGGATGACGCACTCCCCTACTACGGGCGTCTCCTCGCCGCGCACCGTCGCGACAGGGTCTCGAACTGGTCGGCGGTCACGACGTGGCTGAAACTGCGCGACCTAGTTCTGGTCTACTGGCCCGACCGGATCGCGCTGCGCCAGTCGGTGGCGGACGAGGCGGTCGCAGCCGTCCGTCTGGCCAAGGACGAGCAGGCGTTCAGCCAGTACATGCCGGACGAGGTTGGAATCGTCTGGCTGCTCTTCCTTGACGGCCGGTGGGATGACGCGCGTCGCGTTGTTGAAGAGGCGGCCGACCGCTGGTCCTACGTAATGACGGCTGCACCCTGGATGAACCTCTCACGTCACCAGGGTAAACGGGACATGGCGCTGGCGCGGTTGCCGCTCGTGTTCCCTGATGGCCCCGCCTCGCGGCCTGGACGCACGACGTTCGAGACGTCGGTCTACTGCATGCACCCCGCCATCGAGATTGCGCTCGATGCCGGTGACCTTGCCACGGCGCGCGCCTGGTTGGAGTGCCACGACCGCTGGATGGCCTGGAGCGGCAACATTCCGCTGACCACCATCGGTCACTGCCTCTGGGCACGGTACTACCGCGTCGCCGAGGACTCTTTCACCGCGCGCGAGCGGGCCGAGCAGGCCCTCGCCCACGCCTCCGATCCCCGCCGGCCCCTCGCACTGATCGATGCCAACCGCGTGCTCGGCCAGCTCGACACCGAAGCCGCACAACTCAACGCAGCTGAAGAGCATCTGAGAGCGTCACTCCGACTCGCCGATGCCTGCGCGGCACCCTTCGAGCGTGCCTTGACACTGCTCGAGATCGCCCGCCTGCGCATCGCTGAAGAGCGGAGCGACGAAGCACGTGCGCTACTCGCTGAGGTGGGAGCCATCTGCGAACCGCTTGGGGCGAAGCCGACGCTGGAGCTAGTGTCGGAACTGGAACGCACCCTACTGCCTGACTCATAAAACCTAAAGAACCTCCGCGACCTCTGCGCCTCTCTACGAGACAATCCGCCTCTCCGCGTCCGTACGCTGCCGAATGGTGACGAACGGCGCGCGTGTGCTACACTCGGCGCTGTGTCTGGACGGCACGAGAGATCGGTCTTTACACCCGGAGAGGGCTCGAATTTATGACGCTGAGCCTCGAAGAAGTCGATCACGTGGCGTTGCTGGCGCGGCTTGGGCTGGCGCCGGACGAGCGCGAGCGGATGCGCGAGCAGCTTTCGTCGATCCTGGAGCACATCAGCCTCCTGGAAGAGATCGATACCGAGGCGATCCCGCCGACCGCCCAGGTCATTACCCTGGAGAACGTCATGCGCGACGATGAGGTTCGCCCGTCGTTGCCGGTCGAAGACGTGCTCCGCAATGCGCCCCGTAGCGAAGACAACATGTTCAAAGTCAACGCCGTACTTGAGGAATCCTGAGAGCGAGGTCCCTGTGTCGGTCGATCTCACCGCCTTGACGGCCAGCGAGGCACGTCGACGGCTCGACAACCGCGAATTCAGCGCCGAGGAATTGACGCAGGCGCATCTCACGCGGATCGATTTGGTCGAGCCACAGGTGCGCGCCTTCATTACCGTCATGCGGGATGT
This sequence comes from uncultured Thermomicrobiales bacterium, assembly GCA_937891245.1. GTDB lineage: Bacteria > Chloroflexota > Chloroflexia > Thermomicrobiales > Thermomicrobiaceae > CALAGB01. The sequence goes on from CALAGB010000177.1 coordinate 4,308, forward strand.
CGCGCTGGAACAGGCGCGGGCCGCCGATGCGCGCATCGCGCGCGGCGAGGGCAGTCTGCTGACCGGCATTCCGGTCGCTCTCAAGGATATTCTCTGCACGACCGATGCTCCGACGACGGCCGCTTCGCGTATGCTGGAGGGCTATCGCTCGGTCTATGACGCGACGGTCGTGCGCAAGCTGCGCGAGCAGGGCGCCGTCTTTATGGGCAAGACGAATACCGATGAGTTCGCCATGGGCTCGTCGACCGAAAACTCGGCCTTCTTCACGACACACAATCCGTGGGATCTGAGCCGCGTGCCGGGTGGCAGCAGCGGTGGCTCGTCGGCGTCGGTTGCGGCAAACGAGGCGATGCTCTCGCTCGGTTCCGATACCGGCGGCTCGATCCGCCAGCCGGGCGGCTTCTGTGGCGTCATCGGCATGAAGCCGACCTACGGCCGCGTCTCACGCTTCGGCCTGATCGCTTTCGCCAGCAGCCTCGATCAGATTGGTCCATTCGCGCGGACGGTGCGCGACGCGGCGATGATGCTGGAGGCGATCAGCGGGAATGACCCGAACGATTCGACCTCGGTCGATGTGCCGGTGCCGAGTTACACGAACCTGCTCGATGCGGCCGGCCGTGATTTGCACGGCGTAAAGGTCGGTGTGGCACGCGAATACCAGATCGACGGCGTGGCAGCGGGCGTGCAGTCGGCGGTTGATGCCGCGGTTGAGGATTTGAAGAAGCTCGGCGCCGAAATTGTTGAAGTCAGCCTGCCGCACACGAAGTACGCGCTGGCGACCTACTATATCGTCGCCCCGGCCGAGGCGAGCGCCAACCTGGCGCGCTTCGATGGGGTGAAGTACGGCTTGAGCCTCGAAGCGGACAACCTGCTCGACAGCTACCTGCGTACGCGCGGGGAGGGCTTCGGGCCGGAAGTCAAGCGACGCATCATGCTCGGCACCTACGCGCTCAGTTCCGGTTACTACGACGCCTACTACGTCAAGGCGCAGAAGGTGCGCACGCTGCTCAAGCGCGATTTCGACGAGGCCTTCGAGAAGGTCGATGTCATCGTGACGCCGACTTCACCGACCGTCGCCTTCGGCATCGGCGAGCGGACGACCGACCCGATCCAGATGTATCTCTCGGATATCTTCACGATTCCGGCGAACATGGCCGGCATCCCGGGCATCGCCGTGCCGTGCGGCTTCTCGGACGGCCTGCCGGTCAGCTTGCAATTCATGGGACGCGCCTTCGACGAGGCAGGCGTCCTGCGTGTCGCGCACGTCTACGAACAGGCGACCGACTGGCACACGCGGCGCCCCGAGTTCGTGTCGTCCGCATCGGTGGAAACGGCATAGCGCCGATGGCTGACCTGCTTACAAACGTCGTCGCAAATCTTCGCCGGATGCGCGGCCGCCTGGTGATCGTGCTGGTGCTGATCGTCGGCGCCTACTTCCTGGTTGCCTTCGGCGAGCAAGCCTGGAAAGCGCGCCAACTCGAGGGCGAAGTCGCCGAACGCCAATCGGCCGTCAACGATCTGACCGTACAGAAACAGCAATTGCAGACGCAGCTCGACCAGTACTCCAGCGACCAATACCTTGCCTTCGTCGAGCAGAAAGCCCGCCAGGATCTCAACCTCTCGCGCCCCGGCGAAAAAGTCCTGCTTGTCCGTTGGCAGGGTGCGCCATCTCCAACCCCCACCGCGATCGCCACGCCTGAGCCGCCCCACAAAGCGAACTGGGATAAATGGCTCGATCTGTTCGGGATACGGTGAGCGAGCTTCCCACGATCGATGAGCGTTGTTCGCCCTTTCCGTCAGCCCGAGGGTGCGCGAATCTCCATCGATTGACATTGACGTTGCCCGGACGGCGTTAGTCGCCCCGTGAACCGATCATCAATTTCCGCAATCGTTCCCCGCTACGGTGCGCCCAACGGCGTCACCGTAGCGGCAGCCGGTGCGTCTTTGAGCGAAACGGCGGGGAGGTTCATATCGGCGGGCGGTGAGCCAGTGTGTAGCGCCGAGACCACTGCGTTTGCCAGATCGCGGTATGGATGACGATCTGACTTGTCCATAAACGGAGCTACGGTTTCATCATCTAGCACGATCAGCTGCCCAGATTGCCCACCGACAAGTGTGTAGACCGTCGTCGCATCAGCCTCCTGCGAGCTACGCATGGCCTCTGGTCGTGCGAGAAAAAGCAGCACATGGTTGCCAACCGCGAGTGTTCCGGCATCCGGGTTGCGAATCGTGCAGTCCCCGATCGTTCCTCCCTCGGTCGCAACAGTCACCGTATCCGACGCTACTCCGCGTAAGCGGCTTTGAACGTCAACGACGTAATCGGTGGTGATCGTACGCGAAACACCGCCTGTCTGCTTCTCCATGCCGACCGTAAGCGGTTCGCTCCACTCTGAGGGAAGTTGCTTGCTTACTGTTCCCACGACGATTTGTTCCGATGCCCATGCAAACTCACCAATCCCAGAGATGTCCGGATAGAGTGCATAGCCAGTCATCCCACACAGAGCAGAAAGCGACGAAACAGGACTCACAGGTGTCGACGTGGTTTCGCTGGTTACGGTCGATGCACCGTTGTTCGTCGTACTGATTGGACTGACCTCGCCACATCCAACGATCAAAAATATCGCTAGCGCACCGGCGAGCCGCCGGAACGTGAATGCACTCATCATGCTCTCCCACACCGCGAATGGCCTAACACCAGTAGTTAGCACCGCCGTTACGGCATCCGTACATCGTCCAGCCAGCGTTCCGGTCGTCAGCCGTGAGATCTCGTTTGCTCCATTCACCGATCGATGACTTTGCAAACTTCGTATCGTCGCACCCGTGACCCGCGCATCCGAAAAGTGACTGGTCGCCGGAATGATTCATCACAAACCAATGTCCGGTCTCGTGCGCGGCAGTGTTGCGAAAATCGTACGGATGGTTATCCTGGCAGTACTGCTGGTACGCCCTGCAGTCGAAATAGAATCCATACGATGAGTTGAAGTAGGTATACGCGTATAAGACGGGCGTTCCCGCGTCTCGACTGCAAGGGTTCGATGGCGCAACCCGATTGCCAGCGGTGTCGAAGATATACGTCACGGCGATCGCTGTTGAGTCCGGAAACGGCAAATCTGCACGGGCCATGAAACTGAACCTACTCTGCCCGTTTGTCGTGCTCCAGCCGACGTTCTGATCGGAGTAGGACGTTCTGAAGTACAAGTTGAAGTTGGCCTCGCTCCATGTCGCGGGGCCATAGACCGCTCTCTCCATCTCCCACCAGCTAAATTGTAGAGGTTGAATGTTATCGTACAAGTTGTTGAATAGATAAATGCCTACTTGACGCGGCCACGGGAAATCCCACTTACACTGCGTAGTTTGATGTGTTGCTTGCACTGGTTGGTACGCGACAAGAAACGACATGAACGCGAGAAGCAGCGCGAAAGCTCGCGGAAGTCGCAGACGAATGAAATCCTCCTCAATTGGTAGAGGAATATCATGTAGATTGCCGTTGACCGATTGTAGGAAGCTGGAGCGATCAAATGATCAAAGACCGATGAAGCAGTCTGTCGCGCTCTGCTTTCGTCATTGCCGACGAGCACCAGTTCAGATCAATCTTGCATCATAGCTTGGATTGGGGATACAGTGTGGGTGATGCCATGTCAAGAGGGGAAGACTGAACCTACTTACCGCAAGCAGCACTCTATCGAGTAATACTCTAGATTCTCTCGTAAGTCCCACGACTTCAGGAGTTCGGACGGCGCACATCTCTTCGCGGAGAACAGGTCCGCAACGCGTGTGTACACGAAGTGCGGTCCGCATGGATACTGAATCTCTTGTGGACCTTTCTCCCCGCGCCCGTTACCTTGTCTTCCGTGATGAACCCACTGGCGATTTCGCTCCGAAGTCACCAGCGGCGTACACATGCGGGACTGAAAGGCTAATCAATAATTCACGCACCACATACGTCGGCATCCAGCGGTGCGACGGCGTAGGATCTGGCGTCTACCGCTGCGTGGTCGGCTGTTGCACAAGCCCGTGGGAGAGGGCGTAGATGGCGGCCTGGGTGCGGTCTTTGACGTCGAGTTTTTCGAAGAGGATCGAGAGGCGGTTCTTGATCGTGCTCTCGGCGAGATGCAGTTCGTACGCGATCTCCTTGTTGCTCAGGCCCTTGGCGACGAGACGCAACAGTTCGATCTCGCGTTCGGTGAGTGAAGCGAGTCCGTCTTCCTCTTGCAGGTTCGACATGCGTCGGAATTCGGAGAGGAGCGTGGCAGCCATCTTCGGCTCGATGACCGATGCACCTCGGGCGGCGGCGCGGATCGCGTCGATCACTTTGGTCGCCTCGGTGTTCTTGAGCAGGTAGGCGTCGGCCCCGGCGCGCACGGCGCGGATGACGTGGCCATCTTCGCTGAACATCGTGAGAATGATGACCTTGATCCCGGGGATCTCGGCTTTGACGTCGCGCGTTGCCGAGACACCATCGGTGCCCGGCATGCTGATATCCATCAGGATGACATCCGGGTGATGCTTTTCGGCGACATTGAGCACCGAGTCGCCATCACCGACTTCGCCGACAATCTGGATATCCGGCTCGCTTTCGAGAAGATGCCGCAGCGCCTGGCGAAAGAGGACGTGATCGTCGGCCAGCATGACTGAAATTCGACGGCGGCTGTTGAATTCCGGCGGCGCGAGATCTGAGTGGTGATTGTGTGTCGAATCGTAGGGCATCATGCGCGAACCTCCGACCGAGCGTCCCTGTCAACCTGGTTGGAGTGTACGGTTAGGTGTACCGGCGAGCGATAGCCCAAAGGCACTAACCAAACGCGGGCCAATTGTTGCGTCCGTACAGGTTCAGCCCCACGACCGTACGACACGTGGCCCAGCCCGCCCGTGTACAATTCGCCTGCGTGCCAGACAATCATTGCTCCGTATCGCGTTATTCGCCGTCAAGAAGAAGGCCCCTTTTACTGTGGTTGATCCGGCAGAACGGCAGCTGATCACGCGCGCCCAAAATGGCGAGCTTGCGGCGTTCAACGAGCTCGTTGAACGCTACGAACGGCTTGTCTATGCGGTGTCGGTGCGGCTGCTGCGCGATCATCACCATGCCGAGGATGTGACCCAAGAGACCTTTATTCGCGCCTATACCTCGCTGAGTCAATTCTCCGGCCCCTCCTTTCGCGCCTGGCTGACACGCATCGCCACCAATCGCTGTTATGACGTGCTGCGCGGGATGCAGCGACGACCGGCTCAGTCGCTCGACGCGCAGCTGGTCGAGGATGAACCACGTTGGAGTCTGGAGCCGCCACCCGACGATCCAGAGCAGCGCATGCTCCATCGCGCGCTCGGCGCTCGGCTCGAAGTCGCGCTCGATCAGCTGGCGGAGGATCAGCGGCTGACCGTCCTGCTCTACGACGTGTACGGCTATGACTATGACGAGATCGCGCAGATCGTAGATGTCTCGCTCGGCACGGTCAAATCGCGCATCAGCCGCGGTCGCGCGCGCTTGCGTGACCTGCTGAAGGCTGACCATGAGTCACGGGAACTATTCGACGCGGTACGCCGTCATATCAGTGACGACGACACCGACGGGGAACGACCAGCTCCGCGGAGTTGGAAGGCAGAACGATCTGAATGACGGACCGACCGAACAACCAGGATGGCGGGATCACGGAGCCGGCACATCCGAGCGACGACGAGCTTTCGGCGTATCTCAATCGCGATAACGCCGATCTCGCCGCGCGCCAGCGGCTGGAGGCGCATCTGGAAAACTGCGCCGAATGCCGTGATCGTCTCGCCGAACTACGCACGGTCGTGCGACTCTTGCGCGGTTTCGAGCACCCGGTCCCGAAACGATCGTTCCGCCTCGATCCGAGTATGGTTCCCGCACCACTGCCGCTGCCGGAACCCCTGCGCATCGATCCGTGGATCGTGCGCGTCCAGCCGGCGCTGCGCCGCCTGACCGCTATCGCCGCCGTGCTGCTCGTACTGCTGGTGACGGCGGACATCCTGACGCACCGCAATTCGTCTGACAACGGGTCGCGAGAAGTGTCCGCGCTCTCGTCGGCGAGCCGGGCGACGGATGGTACCAGCGTCATGAGCGCGGGAGCCGCGGAGTCTGCTTCGAAGAGTACGGCCGCCGCTGCCCAGGTGCCGGCCGCGACTGCGGCCTCCGGCGGCGGGTCGAGCAGCGCGGGCAGCAGCGCCGAGGCGCCGGTCACGAGCAGTGCCGCGACCAGCGCGTCGTCCGAGGGCACGTCCGTATCTGGGTCTTCCGCAGCGGACGCCACGTCGAACGAAGCGGTTACGCCAGAGGCTTCCGCGGCCGCGTTGGCCGTTCAGCAGACAGAAGCGAGCGGTCAGCCAACGGCCGAAGCGGCACAAGCGCCGAACGCGACCACGCACGGAAGTCGCTCATACTGGCGGTTGGTTGAACTCGGCGTCGGAGTCGTCGTCATCTGGTTGCTCTTTTTGACCATCGTCCTGCCGCGATTGCCGCGTCAACGGCGTTCGTAGCGGGTGCGATCATCCTATAAGGAGGAGAGATGACAATCCTGAAGCGTGTGGCCGTCGCGGCGGCGATCATCGCCGCGCTGGTATTCTCGGCGGGCTTGCTCGCGGCACTGGGAGGAGGCGGAGTGCGAACGACCAATCAAGCTGCAGCCGATACACCGAATACGGTGCATGCGATCACCGTCAGCGGTGACGGCAGCGTGTTGGCCAAGCCGGATACGGCCCATGTGACGCTCGGTGTGCAAATCCAGAACGCGGAGCTGTCGGCGGCGCAGTCGCAGGCGACCGATCAGATGAACGCGGTGCTGACATCGCTCAAGCAGAGCGGCATCGGCGACGACAATATCAAGACGGTTAACTACTCGATCAACGTCAATCAGGACTACAGCAAGGGAACCGGCGAGGTGACCGGTTACACCGTCGTCAACATGGTCGACGTCAAGATCAGCGACATCGATAAGGTTGGTGAGATCATCGACGCGGCCGTCAAAGCGGGCGCCAACAACGTCGGCGGCGTGCAGTTCAGCGTCGAGCATATGGATGCGCTCGTGCAGCAAGCGCGTGAGCAGGCGATGGCTGATGCCAAGGCCAAGGCCGAACAGCTGGCGAAACTCGGCGGCGTAACACTCGGCGCGCCAATCTCGATCTCTGAAGGGACATCAACCCCACCGCAGCCGATGGCGGCACGAGACGTCGCCTCGGCCGGTGCGGGAGCGGTGCCGGTCCAGACCGGTCAGAGCGAGATCACCGTCAGCGTAACCGTGAGCTACGGCTTCTAACATAACGTCCTCATTCGTCACGCACGTAGGCGAACGCCGTGCTGATTCCGGCACGGCGTTTGTCGTTGAGCGCAGTCGATCTCCCCTACCGTACCTATCAATGTTGTCATTTCCTAACCACGTCAATTCGCTATTCTCGTCGTACGATGAGGCGCACGTTCCGAAGCGTGTATCTGACGTTGTTGTCAGTAGGGGATTGGGGAGGGCTGCGATGCGTCGTGAGATAGTGTCGTGGATACTCAGTTGCGTTTTCGTGGTCGCGGCAGGTATTGCCGTTGGTCTCCCGGCCGGAGCGCTGGCGGCCACCCCTGGCCCTCCCGCGAGTGTTTCGTTCTCGCCCGGTGTCACCACCGCGACCGTGGGCGAATTCGTTACCGAGGTCGCTACCATCACGGATGACGAGGGGAATCTCGTTGCTGATGGCACGCCGGGGGCGTGGAGCGTCACCGTGCCCGGTTCCACGCCGGCCAACATCACCCGCATGGATACGATTACCAAAAATGGCCAGGTGACGCTGACCTATACCACCACGACAGCCGGCGCCTCCCCGATCAAGTTCACCGCCGGATACGCTCCCGACACCGCCAGCGGTTCGACTTCGATCAACTGGATCGCTGGACCACCGGCACTCATCACGCTCTCGCCGGGAAACGCCTCTGCGAGCGTTGATGGAGTGGTGAGCGAGATCGCGACGGTCAAAGATCAGTATGGCAATCGCGTCGCGAACCTAACCACTGTCACCTTCACCGTCGCGGGAGCCAACCCCAGATTCGGCACGTCACCCACCTACAATGGTGAGGCCAGTCTTAATTACAGCGGCGCCTTGCCGGGAACCGATAAGCTGACAGCCAGCGCAGGCAGCGCTCCACCAGCCGCCGCTGAAGTCACCTGGACGCCGCCGGCTACGACGGCGCACGCGATGCTGGACATTGTCTCTCCAATCTCCCCGTCGATCGTCGCGATGGTCCAAACCGATGCACATGGTGGTGCTGTCCGCGGCCAGTTCTTCTACACGGGTGCATCGATTCGCCTGCAACAGGTTCAGTTCATGAGTCTGGTGGTCAATGGCAATCGAGCAACGCTCTTCGGAACGGCGCGGCTGGCCGATGGAACGCCGGTCGTCTTCAGATTGGACGCCACTGAAGGACGGAATTCGGGAACCGTACGCTTGCGCTTGAGCACCGGCTATGACTCGGGCAGCGTTGCCGTGCGGATGGTACGTATTCGGGCATAAATTAACGCGTCGCGAGCATCGTGGCAGCGAGCCGTTCGCTGCCGTCGCTGCCCGGTACAACGACGGCGCCGGTGCATACCGTGAGCGCGCGTTCTGTCCTGGTGACGCGCCTTCTCGCGCCGAATAGCCGGCCAACTGCCGGAGAGGGGAAATTGACCTTGTCCCCCACGGTGCGGACCTCCATTCCGTCTGGTTGAAGGCTCAGTGCCGCGCAGCCGCCGGCGCTATTAACGATAGCGGTGGTGACCGCTGCATCCAGATAGCCGTAGTGCTGCCGAACGATCGTGATCGCCGCGATCGAGAGTGGCGTCAACGCGCAAACCTATTTGTATCCCAAATGCATCCTGAATCGGCGAGCGAACGTTAACCATAATGAGAAGGCGCACTGC
>CALAGB010000178.1 GCA_937891245.1 uncultured Thermomicrobiales bacterium
TACGAGATTACAAGGTGACTGGAGTTCAGACGTGTGCTCTTCCGATCTATCATCGTGTCGCCGGCCCTCTCCGGGCGCGCCGACGGATACGGCGTCGTCCAACCTGCTTCGACGAAGCGTGCGGTGAGTTCGGCCGGCTGCCAGGCGGCGCTGCTGCTCTGTAACGAACCGGCCACCGCGCCGCGCAGTTGCGCGAAGGCTTCAAGAAACAGGACCGGACGCTCCGGCGAGATGGCGAATTGGTATTCACGAGTGACCAGCAAGATTTGACGGCGTGCCCGCAGCGTCGCCACGATCATGACCAAACCGGACAGCGTCGCTTGCTCACCAATGTAGTAGCCGGGCCAGAAACGCTGCCAACCGGGTGGATTCGGATCGAGGCGCTCGACCGCCGGCACGATCTCCTGTACGGCACCGATCGGGATCTCATGTCGCCGTCCGGCCCAGCGGATGGTCAGCTGATCTGACGTCAGTTCATAGCGAATCGTCGTGTACCCATAGAGCAAGTAACCAAATACACCCGCCAGGCCCAGAAAGATGATGAGCAGCACCACCGCAACGACGCGTGGCAGCGAGAGCGCGGTATCACCGGTCAGGGAGACGGCTGAGAGGATCGCGAAGAAGAGACAGAAGATGATCGCAACCAGTCCGACAACCCCGCCCGGCGACGGAGCAGGTGGCCAGCGCACGACTGAGGCGGATTCCCCGGATGTTGCCTTCATCGCACTCCTCCCCGGTTTCGCCAGAATCGGACAGCTCACTCCTCCAACGAGGACGGCACCCGCTCAGTGAACAGGTGCCGTTGATCGCTTACGGGGTCGGGGTGGCCGCGGCCGGCGGTACCGTCGCTTCCGGCGTCGCCGCCGGAGTCGGCGTCGGAACCGGTGTCGGCGTTGGCGGCGCGTCCGGCGGTGGCACGAACTGTGTCTGCGCCGTCGGCGATGGCATCGGCGAGCCGATCTGCCAGTCGATGTTCGATGCGGCGCGCTCGCTCTGGAGCCAGTCGTTGGTCTTGAGCGTCCGAAGCTGATTCAGTGTTTCGGCCGTGATCGGGCGATCGGGATCGATCGCGGTAACCTTGACGATCTCCCAGCCATACTTGTCCTTGAACGGCTTGCTCACTTCACCAACCTGTAGAGAGAACGCCGCCTTGTCGAATTCCGGAGTCATGATGCCCTTCGGCAGCCAGCCGAGTTGCCCGCCGTTGACCGCCGTTGTCGTATCAGCGCTCTGCTCCTTGGCCACGTCCGCGAAGTCCTTCGTCTTGAGCGTCTGATTGACGATCGCGTTGGCGGCGTCTTCGGTCGCGACCATGATCTGCGACGCCTGGATTTGCAGCGCGCGCGTCGGAACTTCCGATTCGAGCTTCTGAGTGACCTTTTGGCGCGCCAGGTTCGGCCGGATCACGAGCCGGCGGAAATCTGACACGCTCATCCCGGCCTGATCGAGCACCACCTGCTTGTATTGATTGAAATTGGTCGTCGCGGTGGCACGCGCTTCTCCGGGTTGTAACGTCGGGGTCGGCGAAGCAGCTGCCGGTGTCCCTGCGGCCGTCGGCGAGGCCGACGGAGTGCCACTCGCGGCGGCCGGACTGCCGGCCGCTGATGCATCGGGAGATGCCGTAGCCTCAGGCGTGGCCGTCGGCGCGGCGGCCGTCGCCGATGCGGTAGCTTCAGCGGTGGCGGTCGCCCAGGCAGCAGCCGTCGGATCGATCGGCAGCGTTGGCGTTGGGCTGCCGATCGGTGCCGGAGCGAACTGTTGCGCCTGGTAATCGTCCATTTCCTGATCGCTGATCGACAGGCCGAGCTTCGACAGACCATCGATCACAACTTGATCGTCGACCATCTGATTGAGGGTCGTCGCATCAACCGGGTCTGATTCGACCGTCTTCAGTTGTGTCTGGGCCTGTTGCGCGAGGTTTTGATACTGCGTTGCCTGATCGCCGCTGGAGAATTGGGCGATCTGCGAGTACTGCGATACCTGATTGAGCAGATCGAGCTTGCGAACTTTCCAGTAATCGCTCCGCTCGATCTTGTGGCCGTTCACAGACGCCAGCGACTCGCGTGGCAGATAGATGTACTGGTAAAACGCTCCGGCGGCGAGTACGACGACCAGCACAACCGAGACGACCGCGACGCCGATAATCAACAGTCGTCGTTGTGCTTCTTCGCGCTCTCGGCGTGAGACGTGTCGCTTCGTCCGTTTTCGGCCGGTTATCGACGCTAGCCAGATTTGGACACGATCGATCATTCCGTTGCTTTCGTCTCTTTCGCGTGTCACAGGCAATGGCTGACGGGCTCGATCTCAGGCAGGCTGGGTTCGAGGGCTCCGTCAGCGGCAGCCCCGGTCAATGGTCACTACTGAGAGAAGGCGATGAGTGCAACGTGGCGTGCCCGCTTGATGGCAACGGCCAGCGCGCGCTGATGCTTGGCGCAGGTTCCCGACTGGCGACGCGGCTCGATCTTGCCCCGATCGGACACGTGACGACGCAGCCGGCCGATGTCCTTGTAGTCGATGTCGTCGATCTGATCCATGCAAAAGGTGCAGACCTTGCGACGCGGGTAGTAGCGCCCGCCCCCGCCGCCAAAGCGACGGCGCGGCCGGTCATCCGATCCTCCTGATCGCGGACCACCCGAGCGCGGTCCAGAATCTCGTCGTTCTTCAGACATTCCTGTATTCTCCATGCTTCAAGAACCTCGATACGCGTGTTCAGTGACTAGAACGGCACGTCGTCGAAATCATCCTCGTCGACTTGGCCGCCGCCCCGGCTCGACTGCCGCGGCTCGCTCGGCGTCGACTCGCGATAGCCTCCGCCACCCCCGCCGCCCATGTTTTCGCCGCGCGGCGTCAGCATCATCATCTCGGAAGCGGTCACTTCCATTGACGATCGCTCTTGGCCATCGTTCCCGGTGTACGTGTTGAGGCGAACACGGCCCTCAATGTAGACCTTGCTCCCTTTGCTGAGATATTGATCAGCGATCTCCGCCAACCGATCCCAACAATTGATGCGAAACCATTCGGTCTCGTCAACAAATTCACCATCGGGTGACCGGCGCCGGCGGCTGACCGCCAGCGTGAAATGGGTCACCGGCTTGCCGCTCGGAGTGAATCGCATTTCAGGGTCGCGTCCCAGATTTCCGATGAGAATGATTTTATTGAGACCCCGTGACATCTCTGCACTCCAATCTACGTTGGACTCAACGGCAAGCTCGGCCGATTATCCTGTGATTATTCGGACTCGGACTCGGATTCCGGTTCGGGCTCTTCCGCCTGGTTATCGGTCGTCACCGTGGTGGTTGTCTCACCTTCAGAGCCTTCGGGTTCGACCGACGTTTCGACAACCGGCGGTTCAGTCGATTCGGGAGCCTCGCCGGCCGCCTCTTCCTCAGGTGCCTCCGGCGTATCCTGCCGCACGAGCAGATAACGAATGATCTGCTCATTGAGCTTCAGGTCGCGCTCGATCGGCGAGATGCTCGACGGCGACGCCATGAACTGATAGAGCACGTAGGTTGCATCACGGAAGCGTTGAATCGGGTAAGCCAGGCGCCGTCGACCCCATGGCGTATCACGCTTGATCAGGCTGATCTCGCCGCCAAAGGTCGTGAGAAGTCCGGCAACCGTATCGACGGCCGCCGTCAGCGCTTCGTCGGTTATCTCGGGATTGATCAGCGCCATCAGTTCGTAACCGCGAGGCGCACGTTGGTACTCGCGCAACGATTCCCCCTTTCTCCGGGATTACGCTGGTTCGCGGCCGGGACCGTTGCTATCCCGCGTTGACTCAGCGTAGAAAGGCGACATTCCGGGCAAACACCCGGACTAACCGGCAAGTTAGGCCGGAAACTGGT
>CALAGB010000179.1 GCA_937891245.1 uncultured Thermomicrobiales bacterium
GATTATACCGGCTGGTCGGGGCTGCATCAACGATTCGTTCGAGTTCGCGTCGCTCCACCTATTCCGGCTGCAGTCCAATGCTCTCCTGGCCGCCCATATAGGGCCGGAGCACCTCGGGAATGCCGATGGTGCCGTCGGCCTGCTGGTAGTTCTCCATGATGGCGATGAGCGTGCGTGGCAGCGCCAGGCCGGAGCCGTTGAGCGTGGCCGGGAACTGCGGTCGCTCGCCCTCAGCCGGGCGGTAGCGAATGTTGGCGCGCCGCGCCTGGAAATCGCGGAAGTTGGAGCAGGACGAGACTTCAAGCCATTCTTGGCTGCCGGGCGCCCAGAGCTCAAGATCGATCTTGCGCGCCGCCACGAACGAGAGATCGCCCGCGCAAATCTCGACAACACGATACGGGATGTCGAGATTCTGCAGTACGTCCTCGGAGTCGGCGACGAGCTTGATCAGTTCGTCGTCAGACGTTTCCGGCTCGACGAACTTGACCATCTCAACCTTCTCGAACTGATGCACACGCTTGATGCCGCGCACGTCGCGACCGGCCGAGGTCTGTTCGCGCCGGAAGCAGGCCGAATGCGCTACGCGGTAGATCGGCAGCATGCCCGCTTCGATAATCTCGTCGCGGTAGAGATTCGTCACTGAAACTTCGGCGGTCGGGATGAGCCAGAGATCCGATTCCTCGTCGTGATAGAGCGCGTCGCCGAACTTCGGTAGGTTGCCGGTACCGACCATCGATTCGCGCCGCACGAGGTATGGAGGGTAGACCTCGAAGTAGCCGTGCGCGTTAACGTGCAGGTCGACCATCCAGGTGATGAGCGCCCGCTGCAGACGCGCCAGATCGCCGCGCAAGAAATAGAAGCGTGAACCGGAGACCTTGACGCCGCGCTGGAAATCGATCAGCCGCAACGTTTCGGCAATTTCCCAGTGGGGCACGACCGGGTAGTCGAACGTGCGCGGTTCGCCCCACGAGCGGGTAACGACGTTGCCCGTTTCGTCGGCGCCGTCGGGCACGTCAGGATCGGGCAGATTGGGCACTTCAAGCAGGAGCGCGTTTAGTTGCTCCTCGATTTGAGCGACCTCGCCGTCGAGTTGCTGGATCAGATCGCCGAGCGAACGCATGGCGGCGATCTTGTCGTCGCGCTCCGGCCCCGGCTCGAGCGTGCGAATCTCCTTGGAACCGCTATTACGAGTCGCCTTCAACTCTTCGACGCGGCTGAGCATCTCGCGCCGCTGCGCGTCGAGTTCCAGAATCTGGTCGATTGGCGCTGAAGCGTGCAGGCGCGCGATCCCATTTCGCACGAAATCGGGTTGTTCACGGATCAAGCGGATATCGATCATGACGCTTCCTTCTCATTCATCACGCAGCAAGGCGCACAACGCGGTGCGTGCCACTCGACACGCCCGCTTCGTCAGCCACGCCCGGTCACCAAGCAAGGCGCCCGGCCACCGGGCTAGGAACTGAATCCGTTGGGGAGAACGTGAAATTCTGGAATGAACTTGAGCCACGCCTCGTCGACCGACGAGCTGATCGCGCGCTCGATTGAATAGTAGCGACCGGCGCGCGGCTCGACCGGCTCGCGGCGCAGGCGCAGGCGTGCTTCGGTCAGCGTCTTGCCCCCCTTGCGATGATTGCAAGCCCGGCAGGCGCTGACAAGGTTCTCCCAGGAATGGCCGCCGCCGCGCGAACGCGGGATGACGTGGTCGATGGTCAGTTCGTGCGTCCGCTGGCCGCAGTACTGGCACGTGTAGTTATCGCGAATGAAGATCTCTCGACGACAGAGCTTTACCCGCGGATGCGGCCGCCGGATCATGTAGGCAAGCCGGATGACCGAGGGCGCGTCGTACCGCTGTCGCGCTGTCATCAGTTCGAGATCGTATGCCTCAAGAATCTCGGCCTTGCCGGTAATCACCAGGATGATGGCGCGCCGGATATTGCAGACGTTGAGCGGTTCGTAGTTGTAATTGAGAACGAGCACCGGGTTCCGCCCATTGAGATGCTGGTGACCGTTCGTGTGTTGTTCAGGTTCGGGGTCGTCCAAAATGGGCCTCTGTTCGTGTCGTCCTGGTACCCTATTGCCCACGATTGCCAGAAAATCATAACAATCGCCGTCACCCGCAACAACGCGTACCATCGGATGGATCGTTCAGAGCGCGTTTCCCACGTGCCGGGCATACCAGAGCCGTTCAAAACGTTTCATGGAGATGTACGACGCGCTGCCATCTCCCAGTTTTCCGCGTCGACGCCGAAAAACTCTTTGTGCTAACGCAAGGAGTGAGCGGGGACGAGGCGGTAGTCTGGTTCTATTGGGGATCGCGTAACAGGAAGGATGCCTCATGACCGATGCAAATTTGCCGGAAATCTGGGAGTGGGCCGAGTATTACTGCCCCTGGTGCTATGTCACGGCGGTGCGCTTACACGAATCGCTTAAGACATTCGAGGGGCGTGTACGCGTGCGTATGCGAGCGTTTCCGCTTGAGGTCTACGGCAGCGGGCCGGCGCCACGTGCGATCGACGCGCAGGAACGATGGCTGGCGGCGATGCAAGAACCAAAAGCAGAGTTCGCCAATTTCGAAGGTGATGACTGGCCGACGACAACCCTGCCGGCGTTTGAAGCATATTGGGCAGCATTGCAGCAGGACGAGGCACTTGCTCTCGATTACGATCTCCGGATTCGGCACGCTTTCTTCGCCGAGAGCCGCAATATCGGCCGGCGCGAGGTCTTAATCGAACTT
The DNA here is from genome assembly GCA_937891245.1 of uncultured Thermomicrobiales bacterium. Classification (GTDB taxonomy): domain Bacteria; phylum Chloroflexota; class Chloroflexia; order Thermomicrobiales; family Thermomicrobiaceae; genus CALAGB01. Next base: position 2,735 of record CALAGB010000179.1, read on the forward strand.
GCTCAAGACGTGGGGCTTGACATGGACGCGTTCGTGCGGTCTTTTGAATCTAACGCCGCACGCGAAGCCGTTCTGGCGGAGGGGCCATCCGGCAAG
>CALAGB010000180.1 GCA_937891245.1 uncultured Thermomicrobiales bacterium
GCGGACTATTTCACCGCGCTGGCCGAGGCCGGAACTCCTGCGTATTTCTACGGGCCGGATCAGGCGCAGCTTCTCGAACGGCTGGAGCTCGAGCACGATAATCTGCGCGCGGCGCTCGCCTGGGCCGCGAATCGGGGTGATGTCGACCTTGCTCTCGCGTTGGTCAACGGGCTCTGGCGCTTCTGGTACGTGCGCGGCTATCTGAGCGAGGGGCGGGATTGGGTGCAGGCGATCCTGGCGTTGCGGGGGACCACCCAGGCGGGCGAGGCATACGTCGAAGCGCTGGTCGGTCTGGGGAATCTCGCCTATGTTCAGACCGATTATGACGCGGCCACCGATGCCGCGGAACGTGCGCTGGAGGTGGCGCACTCGCTGCCTGACCCGAGCAATCGGGCGATGCCGCTCAATATCCTCGCAGCCGTCGCGCGCTTCCGGGGCGAATTTGCCCGCGCCGCTGGGCTCTGGGACGAGTGCCTCACCCTTGTACGACCAAACATGGACGACTGGCTGCGGGCGATCGTGCTCCACAATCTCTCGGATGTTACGCGTCGTCAGGGTGAATACGAGCGGGCGGCGGCGCTGGCGGAGCAGAGCCAGGCGCTCGCGCTGCGCCGGGGCGATGAATGGGGTGTCGTTCAGGCGGCGCTCGCTTTTGGAGACGTCGCCCGTGATCGCGGCGAGATCGACCAGGCGGCGACCTGGTTCGAACGGGCGCTGGTGACCGCGCGTGAGCTGGGCTATGACCGTGATGTCGCGCTGGCGCTGGCCGGATTAGCGGATATCGCGCTCGTGCGTGGGCAGTATGATGTTGCGGCCGGTCTGGTCGACGAGAGTCTGTCGCTCTTGCGCCCGCAAGGGGACAAGCTGCGAACGGCTCATTCCTTGAACGTCCTCGGTCGCATCTGCCGGGCGCGCGGCGACGTCAAGCAGGCACTGGCCGCGTACCATGAGAGTCTTACGCTCTGCTCAGCGGTGGGCGATCGGCTCGGCCTGGCCGAGGCACTGGAGGGGATCGCTGCCGTCGATGCTCTCGCATCGGCTGCGGGCGTCGAGGAGCGTCTGGCGTCGCATGTGCGCCTGCTGGCCGCCGCGGCGGTGCTGCGCACAACGATCGGCGCGCCCATCGCGCCGCTGGAACGGACCGACTCCGAGCGTGACATCGCCAACGCGCGCGCGACGCTTGGCGACGAACGGTTCGCGGCGGCCTGGGCGGCCGGGGAGCACGCTTCGTTGGATGAGCTCATCGCTGCGGTATCGGCCGAACCGCGCTCGGCGTGATAGTGGTTGGCAGCGGCAGCGCCATCGCTCCTCACACGCGTCTTGGGGGCCATCCACGACGTTTTTCGTACAACGAGCCGCAGCCAGGCCCATCTTCACCGGCGATATGCGGCTTTTCCCTGACGGTACGCAGCTCTACCGCCAGCGTTACGGGAAGGTGTCGGGCGCGGACAGCGGCGCCACGATCACGACGACGCCCGTCACGCGCCTGGACATTGCCGTCGATCGCACGAACATCCTGGCCGGATCAATCCAGGTGACAGCGCCGTGACACGAAGGTCCTGGCGTGTTTCTGGTTACAGCAGTTCCGCGATTCTCTGGGCTGCCCGCTCGGCGGCGCCGGGCTGGTGCGGCAGATAGCTGCTGGTGTCGGCATTGAGCGTGGCGAGCATCGCGGCGGCGAGCGTTTCGACGTCGGTGTCGTCGAGGGTGATGCGCCGACCGGCGCCGTAGCGATCGAGCCGGTGTGCTACGTGGTAGATCTGTTCGCAGTGATCGCGAAGCGGAGCATAGATAAACGGGCGGCGGTTGAGCGTCAGTTCCATCGTGGTGCTGAGGCCTCCCTGCACGACCGCCAGATCGCAGGCGGCCAGCTGCTCGTAGAGGTTGTGGATGTAGCCGCGTGTTTCGAGCCGTTCATGGTGCGGGAAGCCGGCCGGATCGAGGCGTGGACCGGCAACGACGATGCACCTGGCGTCCGGCAGTTCGCGACTGACGAGCGGCCAGGCGCCGGCTGCCGTGTGCAGCAACTTCCGGCCCACGGCGGTGCCACCGGCGCTGATGAAGATGAGTGGCTGATCGGGCTCGTAGCCGAGCCGGGCGCGCAGGGCCGGCCGGTCGGCAAACTCGGCTGGGTCGAACGGCGTGACGTAGCCGACCGCTTCGAAGTGTTCGCGGGCCCAGTCGGGGATGAAGGGGAGATCGGGGCCGAAGCGCTCGGGGATGAGGTCGGCATAGTCTCCGATGTAGAGCGCGCGGTCACGCAGACGTGGCTGGCGTGCGACCTGTTCGAGCATGTCGGCGTTGGCGTCGGCCGTGAGGATCGCCTCACGCGATCCGGCCGCCCGGTCGATTGGCAGCCAACCGAGGAAGTCGGTCAGAAAGACATAGGGTGCCGTCTTCAGTTCGGGGTTCTCGTGCAGAAAGTAATCGACCTCCCACGCTTCGTCGCCGATCCAGAGATCGTAGGTCGTGTCGCGCACCGCTTCGAGAAAGAGCATGAAGTTCGCCAACAGGATCTCGTCCATCTCACGGAAGGCATAAAAGCAGTGCAGCCGGTGTTCGCTGGCGGATTGCTCCCAATGGTTCGATTCGCTGGCGAGGAGTTGGCTGAGCGGGTGGATGCGCTCGCCCGATTGCGCCAGCACCTCCGTCACCGGATGCTGCGCCAGCCAGTCGATCTCGATTCCCGGCACCTGCCTGCGCAGCTCGCGGGCGATCGCCAGGTCGCGGTGCACATGGCCGAGGCCGATTGGGCTGGAGATAAAGAGCGCGCGCGGCGGCGTCCGTTGCCGTAGTGGCCGCCAACTGCGCCGTTGCGGCCGTACGTCACCGAGAAATTCGTCGATTTCCCGATTCACGCGCACCGGCTGGCGGGCGTGCACGACGTGTGAACCACCTTCAATCGTGACCAGGTGGAAGTCGGGACGGGCCTCCAGCAGGAGGTGACTCGACTCGATATTGGCGACCTCATCGTTGCTGCCGTGGATTAAGAGCACCGGACAGTCGATGCGCGCCAGTACCTCTTCCCGCGTGAGCGCGGGCAGCAGGTCGGGATTCGAGACGGTCTTGGTCAAAATCTCGGGCGTTGTTTCTTGTGCCCAGCCGATGAGATCCTCGATGAGCTTGGTCGAGTGCGGTTCGTTCGCGGCATGGTTGAAGAAGAAGTCGAGCCAGTCGTTATAGTGGGCGAGCCAGTAGTGCCCATTGCGCTTTTCCCATTCGTGATACTCCGAGCGTTCGTCCCAGAACCCTTCGTATCGTGCGAGCCCCCATACCGGAGGGACGGGTGCGATCAGGCCGAGCCGCTTGACGCGTTCGGGAAAGCGCGCTGCCAGCCAGAGGGCAAAGCCGCCGCCCATGGAGAAACCCAGGATATCGGTACGTCCGATTTCG
>CALAGB010000181.1 GCA_937891245.1 uncultured Thermomicrobiales bacterium
GCAGTTGCAATAGAATGAATGTCGCGCTCGAAATGATATAGGTTTCGGCATTCGGGAGCAGCGCGAATTGGGCGTGACCGATGAGGAGTAACAAACCAGCCAGCGATGGGCCGGCCACCAGCGCGAAGCCGTCGATCTGCCCCATCAATGTGTTGGCGTGGATGAGCTGGTCGTCACTCCCGGCGACATCCGGAATACTGGCGCCGAGCGCCGGACGAAAGAGGCTGAAGAGGCAGGTCGCGATGAAGACGAGCGGGAACGCGATCCAGACGGTGCTGGCGGAATGCACCGCGAGCAGTCCGAGCATGCAAGCGGCTCGTCCGAGATCGGCGACGATCATCAGCTTCTTGCGGTCAAAGCGGTCAGCCAGCACGCCGCCGAGCGGCAGGAAGATCGCGTAGGGCAGCAAACGGACGAAGGTAAGCGCTGCCGCCAGCGTAGCCGAGCCACTCAGTTGGTAGACGAGGATAACGAGCGCGGTGATGTAGGCCCAGTCACCCAGCGCCGACACGACCTGCCCACCAAAGAGCAGCGCAAGGTTCCGATTGCCGCGTAGCAGGGCGTAGGAGCCGAAGGCGTCGCGAAACCGGTGTGGAGTGTCAGTATCCGTTGGCGTCTTCGCAGTCATGCCATCCTCCATCCGCCTCATGCGGATTCACTGTTGGGCGTTGGTCGATTGGCGGTTGGGTGCTTGGAAAAGCGCGGGAGAGGCCGCGTATCGACCTCTCCTGCAGGATTACGAACGCGTGGTGTTTGAGCTAGAAGAGACGCAGCGAGACGGTCATTTTCTCATCCTTTCTTGGTACACCTGAGGCCTTCCGAAGCTTCGATCGTGTGAGAATTACAGTGCGCGTTCGACGTTCATTGTCTTTCCTTTCGTGTACCTCTTCGGCGAATGCATCGGCGGTGACGAGAGCGGTGAAGATCAATACATCCGGCGCGTCAGATTCAGTCTCCTTTCTTCTGTCGTACTCACTGTCGTTCGATTTCGTACTCACCTCAACTGAGATCAGTATGGGCGCCCGCGGTTTCTGCCAACAGTGACGCAACCGTGACAACGCCGTGACATCGCGGAGCGCGATCCGGGCGGGAATCGCGGTTCTGCGTGCTATGATCGAGTTCAGACGATCAGACGATCAGACGAGTGGAGCGAAGAGGGCGAGCAGCATGACAGCGAGCGGCCCGCCACGATTCGGAGAGTTGTTACGGCAGTACCGGCTCGGCGCCACGTTGTCGCAAGAGGCGCTGGCTGAGCGCGCCGGTTTGAGCGTTGATGCGATTCGAGCGCTGGAACGCGGCCGCCGATCGAGTCCCCGGCCCGACACGCTCGGCATGCTGGTCGATGCGCTCGAATTGGAGTCGGACGATCGTCAACTGCTGATCGCCGCCGCCAGACCATCGACGCAGCCTGCCACGCGACATGCGATGTCGCGCCCGGTTCGCCCGTCACGCAGCCAGGCGCTCGGCCCGCTCTTCGGCCGGGAGAGCGAGCAGGCGTCCGTTACTGACTTGCTGCTCGTCAGCGGGTGCCGCATTGTGACGCTGCTCGGCCCGGGCGGCGTCGGCAAGACGCGGTTGGCCCTCGCCATTGCCGAGGCGGCCGAACCGAGATTTCAGCACGGCATGGTGTTTGTTGATCTGGCGCCGCTGCGGTCGGCATCGCTGGTCGGTCCGACGATTGCCCAGCTCCTCGGTCTGCGCGAAGTCGGCGTGAGCGACGCCGAACAGGTGCTGCTTGATTTCCTGAGCGGTCAGCATCTCTTGCTCGTGCTCGACAACTTCGAACATGTGACCGCGGCGGCCGGACTCGTGGCGGAGATACGTGATCGCTGTCCGAACGTCACCATGCTCGCCACGAGTCGCATACCGTTGCAGATCCGTGGCGAGCAGCGCGTGCCGTTGTCGCCGCTGGGCGTGCCCTCGCGACGCGATGGCCGGTACCGCGATGTCGACGCCAGCGCGGCCGTTCGTCTCTTCGTTGCCCGTGCGCAAGCGGTCCTACCGGCGTTCGCACTGTCGGCCGATAATCTGGATGATGTCGCCGCGATCTGCGCGCGGCTCGACGGTCTGCCGCTGGCGATCGAGATGGCGGCCGCTCGTACCGCCTTGCTCCCGCCCAAAGCGCTGCGCAAGCGGCTGGCGAGCCGGCTCAACGTACTCACCGGCGGTCTGCGTGATTTGCCGCCGCGCCAGCGGACGTTGCGCGCGACTATCGACTGGAGCTACGGGCTGCTGGATGACGTCGAGCAGCGGTTGTTCCGGGATCTCTCGGTCTTCGCTTCGGAATGGTCGTTGGATGCGGCCGAGGCGGTTTGCGCCGGTGGTGCGGACGACGGATCGTTCGTGCTCGACCGGCTCGAAGCATTGGTCGATGGCAGCCTCGCCCGTTTCGTTGAGGCGGGGGACGGTGAACCGCGCTATGCGATGCTCGAGACGATGCGCGAATTCGCCGCCGAACGCGCGCTGGAAGCCGGGGGGACCGCGGAGCTTGGCCGGCGACACGCACGCTATTACCTCGACCTGGTCGAAGCCGCTGAGGCCCATCTGGTGAGCGCCGAACAGACTGAATGGCTCAACCGGTTGGAGCGGGAGCATGACAATCTGCGCGCCGCTCTCGGTTGGTCGCTGCAGTCCGCCGAGATTGAGACAGGGCTTCGACTTGCGGGCGCGCTCTGGCGTTTCTGGTGGCAACGAGGCTATCTTTCCGAAGGAATTGCCTGGTTCGATCAACTGTTGGCCCCGTCGCAGCCGGTGTCGACGGATGTGCGTGCCCGCGCGCTGAATGGGGCCGGCAATCTGAACTGGACTCGCGGGAACCTCGAAAAGTCCTGGCGGCTGCACATCGAGTGCCTGGCGCTCCGGCGGGAACTTGGTGACGACGCGGAGATCGCCAAGTCGTTGAACAATCTCGGGCTGGTCGCGACCTATCTCAAGCGAGAGTCCGACGCGGTCGCCTATTTCGAGGAGAGCCTGGAGATACACCGGCGCATCGGTCACCTGCGACCGATCGCGGGCGTACTGGTCAATCTCGGCGAACTCGTCATGCAGCAAGGGGATCTGGCGCGGGCTGACGATCTGATCCAGGAGTCTTTGCGACTCTACCGCGAATTCGGCGATCCGCGCGGTACCGCCGATTCACTGCACAATCTCGGGGGCCTTGCCTGTGATCTACGGCAATTTGAGCGGGCGCGCGCCTATCTGGCCGAAAGCATCGCGCTCTACGCCAATGTCGGCGATCAGCATGGGATTGCTGCCTGCTTGCAGGATTTCGCCGTCGTGCTCATGGAGAGCGGCGAGTTGCAACGGGCGGTCTGGCTGCTCGGTTGCGCGGCCCACATTCGTGCGACGCTCGGCGGTCGGATGACGCCGGTCGAACTGACACGCTACGAAGGGCTGATTGAGGCGGCGCGGACCGTGCTCGGCACCGACGACTTCACCGCCGCCATGGCGTACGGCGCGACCTTGCCAATCGAGGTGGCGCGGGCGATGGTGTGTGATGATCGCGGGGGTTGAGACGATTGTCTCTCGCAGAGGCGCAGAGGACGCGGTGATTAATATTTGAAAAATTCTGTATCATCTTCGCGTCTGCGAGAGATACCGTATTCTACGCCGTGCGAGATTGGGCGGCGCTGTGTAGGCCGAGTTCTTCGATGGCGTCGGCGCGCATCTTGAACTTCTGGATCTTGCCGGTGACCGTCATCGGGAAGGCATCGACGAATTTCCAGTAGCGCGGGATCTTGAAGGTGGCGATGCGGCTGCGGCAGTACTCGGTCAGATCGGCGTCGCTAGTCGTCGCGCCTTCGCGCAAGCGCACCCAGGCCATCACCTCTTCGCCGTAACGTTCGCTCGGCACGCCGATCACCTGTACATCGCTGATATCCGGGTGCCGGTAGAGGAACTCCTCGATCTCACGGGGATAGACGTTCTCGCCGCCGCGAATGATCATGTCCTTGATGCGTCCCACAATATTGACATAACCACCGTCATCCATCGTCGCCAGGTCGCCGGTGTGCATCCAGCGCGCGGCGTCGATTGCCTCGCTGGTTGCGGCCGGGTTGTTCCAGTAACCGAGCATGACGCTGTAGCCACGGGTACAGAGTTCGCCGGGCGTGCCGCGCGGCACGATGCGCCCCTCGGCATCGATGATCTTGACTTCCAGGTGGGGATGAACACGTCCGACCGTCTCGACGCGCTTGTCCAGCGGATCGTCGACGGCGCTCTGGGTCGAGACGGGCGAGGTTTCGGTCATGCCGTAGCAGATGGCGACCTCGGTCATATGCATCGTCGACTGCACCTTTTTCATGACCTCGATCGGGCAGGGCGAGCCGGCCATGATCCCGGTGCGCAGCGTCGCCAGATCAAACTCATTGAATCGTGGATGATCGAGTTCACCGATGAACATCGTCGGCACACCGTAGAGCGCGGTGCACCGTTCAGCCTGTACCGTTTCCAGGACCGTCACCGGATCGTACCCTTCGTCCGGGATGACCATGCACGAGCCATGCGTGGTGCAAGCGAGATTGCCCAAAACCATTCCGAAGCAGTGATAGAAGGGCACCGGGATGCAGACGCGGTCGCGTTCGCTGTAGCCGAGCAGTTCGCCGATGAAGAAGCCGTTGTTCAGAATGTTGTGATGCGAGAGTGTCGCACCCTTGGGGAAACCGGTCGTGCCGGAGGTGTACTGGATGTTGATCGGATCGTCGAACTGGAGCTGCGCTTCGTGCTCGGCGAGCGCGTCGGGCGAGACATGCTTGCCGGCTTCGAGCAACGCATCCCACTCATCGTCGAGCACCAGCGTCTGCGCCAGATCGGGCAGTTGGCCGCGCACTTCCTCGACCATCGCTACATAGTTGGTCGTACGGTAGCGGCGTGCCAGCATGAGCAGGCTGACTCCGGATTGTTTCAGCGCGTATTCGAGTTCGGTCGACTTGTAGGCCGGGTTGATATTGACCAGGATCGCGCCCATGCGAGCGGTGGCGTACTGGATGATGACCCACTCAAAGCGATTTGGTGCCCAGATGCCAACGCGATCGCCGGGCTGGATGCCGCGTGCCATCAGCCCGCGGGCCGCCAGGCCGGTCTGCTCCCAGAACTCGCGATAGGTGGCGCGATAGTGTTGATGCCGTGCGATGAGCGCCTCGCTGTCGCCGGCGCGCGCGACCGTGCGGCGCAGATTCTCGCCGATCGTTTCGCCGAGAAGCGGGACATCGCTGACGCCGTGAGCGTACGAAGCTGCGGCCATTGGCTTCTCTCCCGTACATCGAATGCGCCGGGACGGCCGTGCTTCGACCGCCTCCGGATCGCTGACGCTGGAGCATGTTCGATGCATCCACGATATCGCCGCGTTCGCCGGCTGTCAATCGCGCGCAATCGGGCTAACTCAGCGGCCGATGACGAGCACCTCGAGTTTTCGGAGATCGTCCGGATCGTCGATGATGTCGATGTTGTTCATGCGCCCGTCAGCGACCTGGAACGTGAAGATGGATCGTGGCTCCCCCTGCGGCATCCAGGTGAGTGCCACTGCGCCGTTGACGAGTGTGAGGTAGGTTTCGGCCGAATGCCGCGAGAAGCGCACCGCGCCCGACGCGACGTTCGCCGCGCCCTGAACGACGCTCGGTTTTCCAGTGATGGATAGCCGACCACCGACGCGCAGAACCACATCCGGATCGAGCACCGAAATGAGTGCCTCGACATCTCCAGCCCGTACGGCACGCAAGAAGGCACTGGCGATGTCGTGTTGCAGGGTGAATTCGTCGTTCGACATCCGCGCGGCCTGTCGCGCCCGGCGACGTGCCCGGCTCGCCATCTGGCGCGTTGCTGCCGACGAGCGCCCAACGATCTGGGCGATCTCATCGAACGGCAACGCGAACATATCGTGCAACACAAAAGCGACGCGTTCGGCCGGCTCCAGCGAATCGAGCACGACCAACAAAGCGAGGCCGACCGAATCGGCCATCAGCGCTTCCTGTTCGGGATCGGTTCCAAGCGGTTCCGCCGCGATACGATCGGACGCGTGGTCGTCGAGTGATTCCTCACGCCGAGAGGTGCGCGAGCGCAGCATGTCGAGGCAGACACGCGAGACGACCGTCGTCAGCCAGCCACCGAGATTTTGGATTTCGGCCGCATCGACCCGGCTGAGGCGAAACCACGCCTCCTGCACCGCGTCATCCGCTTCGCTGGTCGAGCCAAGCATGCGGTAGGCGACGGCTCGCAAGTGCGAGCGATTCGCCTCAAATCCATCTGCCAGGGAAGTCTGTCCACTCATTTGTCACATTCCCTCGCGTTACTCCGTCACCGTAATGACGAACCGAAGAGCGTTGAGGTGACAAGGAGGACGCAGATCACAACCCCAACCGCACCCAGGGAAGCCAAGCATACGAGGGAGTATATTGTGCAACCACGAATGAACCACCCGGTCTATGTCATCCCCGAGGCGATGGAGGCGCTGCAGGCGCTGAGCAAATCGGCGCACGTTGATGGTCTCTCGCCGGCGCTCCACGCCCTGATTCACCTGCGAGCGAGCCAGATCAACGGCTGCAGTGCCTGCGTGCAGATCCACTCGCGCGAGATGAAGCAGGCCGGAGAGCCGGATACGCGAATCTACGCGGTCGGAGCCTGGCGCGATACGAACTACTTCAACGATGCCGAGCGCGCGGCGCTGGCGCTGACCGAAGCGCTTACCCGGCAGGCCGATCGCCCCGATCCGGTGTCCGATGAGCTCTGGAATGAGGCGACGCGGCTGTTTGACGAAAAGCAGTTGTCAGCCATTCTCGTCTCGATCGCCAGCATCAACGTCTGGAACCGCCTCAACGCGTCGGTCCGGCAGACCCCGCCGGACGAGTGGCTACGGAACTGATCGATCACAGAGAGGGCCGGGGGTGGGATCCCATCCCCGGCCCCTCTTCCCGACCCACTCGCGGGTGCCCCGGGAGAGGGGAGGAGACGCGCGGCTGAAGCCGCGTGGGCGACATTCATGGCGCCCGGTTCACCCACGAACCGCGCCGCAGGAACGTCCGCCCGGGCGCCATTTGGCACCCGTCTCCCTGAATTGGGGACGGTCCGCTCTCAAGAGGGAGTTTGTACGGGTGCGAGCCCGGGTTGCGGGCTGCCCCCTATGCCTGCAAATAGGTCAGCACCGCCAGGACACGGCGGTGCTGGCTGGCCGATTCGTCGAGGCCGAGCTTGCTGAAGATGTTGCTGATGTGTTTTTCGACGGTGCCATCGCTGATCGAAAGCTGGTCGGCGATGGCGCTGTTGGAGCGTCCTTCGGCCATAAGTGAAAGCACATCACGTTCGCGAACGGTGAGCTCGGTGAGCCGGTTATCTTTGCGGTGCCGGGCGAGTATTTGCGAGATGACTTCGGGATCGAGCACGGTGCCGCGCTCGGCGACCTGGCGGACTGAAATGAGGAAGTCGCGCACGTCGGCGACCCGATCTTTGAGCAGGTACCCGACGCCCTCCGCACCGGCCTCAAGGAGGTCACTGGCGTAACGCTCTTCGACATACTGGGAGAAGATGAGAATGGCCGTGCCTGGCACCTGGCGCCGGGCTTCGATCGCCGCGCGCAGTCCCTCGTCCCGATGGGTCGGGGGCATGCGCACGTCGACAATCGAAATATCCGGATTGAGCGCGACAATCGCATCGACCAGAGCGGGGCCGTTGTCGACCTGTCGCACGATTTCGTGACCGGCATCGGAGAGAATGCGAGCCAGGCCCTCGCGCAGGAGCACCGAATCTTCCGCGATTACGATTCGCAGGGCATCTCCGCGTGTACTCGTGTCGGCCCACCCTCCGGGCTATTCACCGTCAGCGTGCCATCGAAGGCCGCCAGTCGATCGCGCAGTCCGTTGAGTCCGGAGCCGCGTGCTGGGTCGGCTCCGCCAACGCCGTCATCCACAACATCGATGCTCAGCATATCGCCTTCGCGCTTCAAAATCACGCAGGCTTCGGTTGCCTGACTGTGTCGCGCGATATTGGTCAGCGCTTCAGCGACGATGAAATAGGCGGTGGACTCGATCGTTTCCGGCAGACGTTCGCTGAGACAAACATCAACCGTCACGGGTACCGGTGAGCGGCCGGCGAGCGCCGAGATCGCCGCATCGAGCCCACGATCGGTCAACACGGCTGGATGAATGCCGCGCGCCAGATCGCGAATCTCGGCCATCGCACGCTTCGACTCTTCGTGCGCTTCGGCGATCAGCTGCTCGGCCATCTGCGGATCGCTCGCCAGCTTTTCGCGAGCCAGGCCGAGGTCCATCGACAGCTTCACTAGCCGCTGCTGCGCGCCGTCGTGCAGATCGCGTTCGATGCGACGCAGCTCCGAGACCGATGCATCGGCCATGCGCGAGCGGCTTTCGGTCAGCGCGCCGACGCGCTCGCTCAGTTCCGCCTCGCGGTTGGTACCGAGAAGCATGCGCGCGAACCAGGCATGTCCGCGGCCGACGCCGACGAAGATGTAGGGAATCAGCAAGAGAAGTGGAATGCCGACCAGCGCGACGAGGAGCGCTTCCCACAATCGGTCGATATGAAAGGTGATGAAGTCCGGTCCACCACCGATCCGATACGTAAGCGGCATTGTAAGCGTATACCCGACGAATGAGACCGTGGTAACGGCGATGATGAACTCGGCAAGGCCAATCGGGAAGAGCAGGAAGAGATAGAGGAGGTCAAGCCAGGTATATGGGTCGAGCGCGCGCGTCTTGAAACGAAGCCAGTTGCTGCCGTCGGGGAGTGGGCGATAGGGATTCTGAATGCGCGTGCCGAGCAGCGAATTGACGCGAAAGCGCTCCACTCGTGCGCCATAGGTCCAGAGTATGAGCGTGCCGGCCAACAGCGGCAGTCCGACCAGTGTGATCGATGTACCCGCCCCCGTGGCGATCAACACGATAAGCACGATGAACCAGACGAGCCCAACGGCGAAGCTGAGGATCATGAAGATCCAGTTCACCCACGGTTCGGCCGAAACGAGGAGGCGAAACGGGTTACGCAAATTTGCTCTGAAGCGATGAGACGTCGCCTGTTGCACAGCGCCGGTCATTCTAAGATTCCTTCCGGACGGGCGGAGCAGACGCCTCCGCCACCAATCAAACCATCTTGCCTCGATTCTAGGATCGGTCCGAAACACGCAACATGGAGCAGGCTGGAGATTTTGAGGTGGGGATAACCCCCAGTGAGCGCTCTGGCGAGGTTGCCGACTATTTCCGGGAAATACTCAGGGCTTGTCCCCACAAACGCGCAGGAATCTCCGCTTCACATACGCGATGATCGCTGCGATGATTGATTCACTCCCGCAAATTGGCTGCGTATGGATCACGTCAAACGGACGGGAAAGCAGGGAACATGCGACGAGTGTGGCGGATGCTGAAGGCGCTGTGCATGGCGTCCAGTGTAACGTTCCTGAGCATTCCGATTCTGGCGGCTTTTCATATCGTCGCCCCGCTGTTCGCCCCGATCATCGGTGGCTACTGGGCGGGGTCGAACTTGCGACTCTCCGATGGTGAGGCGGCGTTACTCGGTCTGGGTAGCGGGCTCTTGATCGGCCTGCCTTTGCCTGCGATTCAGCTGGGGCTCGGCTATTTCCATTACCTGTCGCCGCTGGTCATCGGTCTCTTCGCCGTCGTCTTCGCTCTCTACACCGGAGCGTTGGTCGGTTTCTCGGCCTGGCTCGGCACCGCGACCGCCATTGAGGACACCGCGGTGCCGTAGCTTCTCACCTAGATCGGCCGGCCTTCCAACCGTCGTTCCGCCTGTGTAAGCGTCCAGATGACGTCGTTCTGGCCGCGAGCGAGGTCGGTGCGCAGGACATTGAAGCGGTCACTGCCGGTCTCGACGCTCGCCAGCTCATTCGCCGGTGAGAGAACGGGAATCGGCGGGATGCCGCGCGCCGGATCCTGACGGAAGCGGCCGTCCTGGCTGTAGCTGAGCGTCACCAGCGCGCGGGCGAGCATCCGCTGCACGGCGTTGGTACGCTGCACTTCGGGATCGGACGCATCGCGGCCGCTGAGCGCTTCGGTCGAGGTGTAGAAGCCGTCGATCGCCGTCTCGAGCGACCGTGCGGCGTTTAGCGATGGGCCGAAGTCGAACTTGTCGCCAGCCGTCGACTGGTACTTCTCGATGATGCCAACGATCTCCTGCACGGCCGCCCGGTAGTCGAACGGCACGATCGGCGCGTTGAGCGCGCGGAGCAGCGCGGTCGCGTAGATCTTGATGTCCTGCAACAGGATGTCTTTGTCGGCCAGTTCGATTGTGTCGGCCTCGGTGTGCCACTCGATATTGCCGCCGGAACCACCAACCGAGTGATACCCCTTCTCTTTCAGAACATCGTCCGGGATTTCCGACATGCCCATGTAGTACGTCGTGATGCCGAGATTCGCGAAAGAGAGGTCACCGGCGCGGATTGGCCGTCCGCCGCTTGAATCCTGGCCGCTCACGTCTTTGACCGCTTGCTGTGCGAGGCCGGCGGCTTCGGCGCTCCAGGCCATGTTGGTGAAAACGGTCGCGAAGCGCGTCCCCGGCGAATCGCAGTTGACGTGCGCGACGCAATGAGCGGCGAGATCCTGCGCGAACTCCTGCGCGTACCAGGTGGAGCCGGCGTAGCGACCGTGAGAGTGCCCCGACCACCAAGCAACCCGGAGGGTGCGCGCCAGTTGATCGCGATGCTGCCAGAAGACTCGGGCGATTTCGAGCAGTGTGGCGTCGCCGGTCGCGTTGTCGCTGATGCCGACATGCCACGAATCGAGATGCCCGTGCAGCAGCACGAACTCCTCGGGCGACTTGCTCCCCTTGATCTCGGCGACGGTGACTGGAATCTGCCGCCAGCCGGTATCCACTTTGTTCGAGTAGGCGATGCGCACTTCACCCTTTGCGATCAGTGCCTTGAGTGCTTCGCCGTCCGGCTTGTTGATCGAGAGAATTGGAATCTCCGGAACCCGGCCGAGCGAGTTGAGATCGGGTGAGCCCCAGGACGTGGTAGTAATGCCTTCGTGGATGCCCTCACCCGGATTGATGAAGATGGCCGCGATCGCGCCGGAGCCGGCGAAGTCCATGCCGCGCGCGGCGATGCCGAGCCCCTCGGTAATGACGACCTTGCCTTCGAGCCCGCCGACTTCGATCGGTCGTGCGGCGCCGAGCAGCGTGCCGATATCGGCGGCCTGCGCACCCGGAACGTAAACCAGTTCCGCTTCGATCTCCTTCCCATCCGTCGATGGGGAGAACGACGACGTCTTGACGCGGTATGACTTGCCATCCGGCCCGAGCGTGCGCAGCGTGGCTGGGCCAGGCAGGCTGATAAGCACGGTGGGGTGGTGCACCGTATGGGGTACGCCCCACTCGCTCAATCGACCGGTTACATATTTGACCGCCTCAGCCTCTTCCTCGCTGCCCGACAACCGGTTCAGCGTGCTGAAGCGTTCGATGAGCTTCCACGGCTCATCAATTGAGATGTCGCCGACGATCGAGCGTTCGGTCGTTTCATCTCGCCAGTTGGAGATCGTCATACGTTTCCTCCCTGCGTGGGTCCGCACTCCTGAGGGCGCCGCGCGCACGGTCGCCAGCGATCGGCGCTCCCCGAATCGCCCCCACTCACGATCTTAGCGCAGATTCGGGAAGAAGGGGCGGGGAAGGATTTGCCGATCACCTGATCGAACGCTTGAAACAGATGGCGACATACATGGCGTTTGGAGAATGAGTCGACCACGCCCTCGGACCGTTCGTCGGGCTCTCCCAACTGTGCGCTCCCTGCTGTTCGCCCGAGGCGTGTCTTCCTACGATCCGTTCGCCGCAAACTCCGGCGCGTTCGGATCGGCGTCGGTCCATAATCCACGCGCCCGACGGCGGTGTTCCGAAGCGGCATCCACCAGCCCCTGCGACGAATCGGCTTCCGCGAGCCAGAAGAAGTCGCGGCCGGAGTGTCGATGTTCGAGTCGCTTGCGCAGGAGTCCTTCGGCTTTCTCGGGTCGCTCCGCCAGCATATAGGCGCGCAGCAGCGTTTCCTCAAAGACCATGCGCTGCGCCTGGCTGCCGCCGATGCGCACCAGATCATCGAAGATTGGCTCGATCTGAGCGATTGTTTCGGCATAGGCGCCGCGTCCGAACGCTTCGATGCCGAGAACGAGCGGCAGGGCAACCTCGCGCGTGACGGCGTGTCCGCCGTCTGCTGCCGTGCGCATGGCGTCGATGAGCGCGCTCATCGCGCGGTCGTTGCCGGTGGCGGCGAAGGAGAGGGCGCAGTGCGCGTCGTAGAAGGGCGAACGCGGACCGGCCGCCGTCACGACCGCGAATTGATCGACCTCGGTCCAATCGGCCGCCTGCTCCAGTGGCGAACCATAGAGCCGGTAGCGCCAGAAGAGCGAGGTCGCATCGGCCAGTGGGGGACCGAGCCCACCGATGTCCTGCATCAACACGCTTGGCCGGATCGTTTCGCGGTAGACATCGTACGAATCCTGATACCGGCCCTGGGTCAGATCGAAGAGCGCTTTGTGCCAGTTGAGATGCGAATAGTGCGGCGCGTCCGGGTGATAGCCGACGATCCAATCACGCAGGAAGTCGATGCCCGCGACGTAATCGGCCGTCTCATAGAAACAGTGCGCCATATTGTGGGCGGCGTTGCCGTTGCGCGGATTGCCGCTGAGAGATAGCTCGGCGTAGCGACGCGATTCATCGAAGCGGTTCAGTTCATGCAACTGGAAAGAGCGCGTTCCGGCGTAGAACCAGTCGTCGCCGTAGGCCGGTTCCAGCGCTTCGATCTTGTCGAGGATGGCAGCGTTCAACTCCAGACAACCGACACCGCGTCGCATCCCGATGTATTGCTGCAGGATGTAGGCGTCACTGGGGAAGATATCCAGATGCTCAGTCGCCAGCCTCAGTGCCTCGGCGCCACGGCCATCGATCATCGAGGTGATCACCGCGACGTGCTGTTGCTCACGCCTGCTGGTGCCCGAAGCGAGCGTGCGGGCCGCTTCGGCATGGGCGATTGCCGATTCGAAGCGACGCCAGCGGAGATCGAGCGAGGCGAGCGCGGCGTGCGCCAGAGCGAAGCCTTCGTCGGACTGGAGCGCATCTTCCAGCCGCTCTTCGGCGCCAACGTTGCCTGAAAGGACGAGATCGATGCCCTGCACGTAGCGTTCGGCGGCGACGCTCGAGTTCGTTGAGAGCGGCAGATGGTAGCGATCATGCTGGGTGGAAGTCATCGCTGGCTCCATTCCTTGGCGAACGCATAGCGTGCGATTGTCATGACAACATACGGTCTGAGAGTGGCACTGTCAACGTTACGCTTGACAGCAACGGGTCGCTCAACGACGCTTTGTCGCACGTTCATTCGAGCGTCATTGAGAAGGAGCATTCGATGCCGAGCGATCCGGACTGCGAAGCACGTCGCCTGCCACGAGCGGTCTACGAACGGGCCGAGAGCTATCTCCCCTGGAATGTCGCCAGACTGATCTTCAACACGAGCATCAACGCACAGTGGGGCGACGGCGCGGATCGCTTCTGGTACAAGCGCTCGACGCGGCAAGGGACCGAGTTCGTGCTGATCGATGCGGCCAGCGGCGTGCGCCAGCCGTTGTTTGACCATCAGCGATTGGCGTCCGAGCTGTCTCAGGCGTCAGGCACGTTCGTCACGCATGACCAGCTGCCGCTCGCTGACCTGAAACTGGTCGAGGCGGATGGTTCGAGCCGCCTCGAGTTCGTTTTCGATGGGTCGACCTGGACGTGCGACCTGGCGAGCTACGTGTGCAAACGTGGCGAGGCCCCGGTAGCGGAAAATCCGGGCGAGGTTCAGTCACCCGATGGCCGCTGGGTTGCCTTCCTGCGCGGCGGCAACGTCTACGTGCGGGAACCCGAATCCGGAAATGAGCGGCAACTGACGGATGATGCCGAGCCGTACTACAGCTATGGCGCGCTCCCGGAAGGGCGCCAGTCGGCGATCACCGACAAGCTGCTCGGCCGCGTGCTCAAGCCGGGCCTCGTCTGGTCGCCCGATTCGACGCGGCTGCTCACCTACAAGCTCGACGAGCGCAACATCAAGGAGATGTACCTGCTTCAGTCGGCCACGCCTGACGACGACGTGCGACCGGTGTTGCACTCCTATAAGTACCCGCTGCCGGGCGACGAGCATGTCGAGGAAGCGGCGTTGCTGACGATCGATATCGCGACGGGCAAGGCGACTCCGGCCCAGATGGAGCCGCTGGTCAGCGTGCTGCACAGCCCGCTCGATCTGAACCTCGCGCAATGGAGCCACGACGGCCAGAGCTACTATGCGATACAGGGTTCGCGTGATCGACGGCAGGTATCGCTCCTGCACGTCGATGCCGAAACGGGCGAGGCGCGGACGTTACGCGAAGAGTGTGGCACGACGCCCGTCTACCCCGCGCACATCCCGGTCGAGACGAAAGTGACCTGTGTGCGCGAGATCGGTGATGGCGAGTTCGTTACCTGGTTTTCGAGCCGGAGCGGCTGGGGCCATCTCTACCTGCTCGATGTCGAGACCGGCGAGGAGCGCGTGCAGCTTACCTCCGGCGCCTGGAACGTACGCGACATCGAGCATATCGACGAGGTAGGACGCTGGATCTACTTCAGTGCCAACGGCCGCGAGGCGGAGCGCGATCCGTATTATCGCCATCTCTATCGCTGCCGCTTCGACGGCGGCCAGCTCGAGCTGTTGGCGCCGGAAGACGCCGAACACGAGATCGTCTTTTCGCCGAGCGGTGCCTACTTCATCGACACCTTCTCACGCATCGATCAGCCGCAGACGATCGTGCTGCGCGCGGCGGATGGCCGGCTGGTGATGGAGTTGGAGCAGGCCGACGTCAGCGGGCTATTGGAACGGGGCTGGCGCTTCCCGGAGCGTTTCCAAGTCAAGGCGCGCGACGGAGTGACCGACATTTACGGCATGATCATCCGTCCGAGCGATTACGATCCCGCCCGTAGCTATCCGGTGCTCGACGCCAACTACCCCGGCCCGCAGGTCATCCGCACGCCGAAGGCGTTCCCGACGGCGTCGAATCAGTACTGGCAGGATCAGGCGCTGGCCGAGCTTGGCTTCATCGTCATCACCATCGACGGCTTCGGTACGCCCTATCGTTCGCGCAAATTCATTGACGTGGCGACCGGCGCGGGTTTCGGCGAGGCGGGCGGCCTTGAAGATCATGTGGCTGGAATCAAACAGCTCGGCGAGCGCGACCGCTCGCTCGATCTGGAGCGGGTCGGTATCTACGGACACTCCGGCGGCGGCTACGCCTCCACACGCGCGATGCTGCTCTTCCCCGATTTCTACAAGGCAGCGGTCTCATCTTCCGGTAACCACGACAACCTCGACTACGTTGCGCTCTGGGCCGAAGCCTGGATCGGTCTCTACGATCGCGAAACCTACACGCACCAGGACAACGTGCGTCTGGCTGCCAACCTGAAAGGCAAGCTGCTGCTCGTCCACGGCGAGATGGACGACAACGTGCATCCGTCGGAGACGCTCCGCCTCGCCGATGCCCTGATCGCAGCCAACAAGGATTTCGAGATGCTCATCATCCCGCACACCAACCACGGCATCTTCGACCTCCGCCGTGGCCTCGCCGCCTTCGACTCCGACTACGCCCGCGGCCACCCCTACTTCACCCGCAAGCGCTGGGACTTCTTCGTGAAGAATTTGATTGGGGTGGAGCCGCCGGAGGGGTATGGGATTGCGGGGCCGGGGGAGTAGAGAGTATGGCTACTCGATGTCGCTTGTATCCTGGATAATCGTTAATTCTGGGATCCGTCGAAATTCTCGGTCGAAAGAAACCACTGCGCTGCGTTGCCGTGATAAAGCGACTGCGGCAACATAGGCGTCTGCGAAATGCAGTTGGCGAATGCTCCGGTACCGTCTCAATGCCTGCAAGAGCACTGTGGATTCAGGGAATACTAGAGCGGTAATCACAGTCATTGGTCGCTCAGCGGATAGCCGCAGTGGCGGAAGCAATGCCGCACGTCCTGGGCCGTGATGGTGGCGAGTGCGTCGGCGATGGCCGCCTCCAGCGCGTCTTGGGTGCGGGCGGCGAGGCGCCGGAGCCGTTCCTTGAGTTTGCTGAAGATTAACTCGATCGGGTTGAAATCGGGCGAGTAGGGGGGCAGGAAGATGAACTGACACCCCGCTCCTTCGATCAATGCCCGAATGTCGGCCCGTTTGTGGACGCTCAAGTTGTCGCAGATCACGACCTGGCCAGGGTGGAGCGTCGGGAGTAAGAAGGTTTGGACGTAGGCGGCAAAGACCTCACTGTTCAGCGCCCCCAGGAGCGTCATCGGAGCCTGGAGTCCGTGCGGGGTCACGGCCGCGACGAGCGTGGTGTTCTGGCCGTAGTTGCGTGGCGTCTGTCCGTGGGCACGCTGGCCTTGGGGTGCGCGGGCGTAGCGTGGCGTCAAGGTGACGTTGGCACTCGATTCGTCGAGGAAGACGAAGTCGTTCGGGTCGTGGTCGGCGAGGACGGTGCGCCAGTCCTGTCGAGCGGATTCGCTCCGCTCGCTGGCTGCCAGTGTCTTTTTTTTCGCGTCCAGCCGAGGCGACGGATGGCCCGGCCCATGGTCGCTTCGCTGACCACCACCCCCTGCGTCTCGTGCCAAAGGCGGCACTGTTCCGTCAAGATCGCGTCGCCATGTGCTTCGAGTTGGGCCCAGAGGGCCGCGTCATGTTCCGGACGAATGTGGCGCGTGCGGGAACGGCCGGGCCGCGGTTTAGGCGCGAGGGCGTTCACCGCCGCCAGCTGCACGTAGCGTTTGACGGTGGTCAGTCCGACGGCAAAGCGCTCGGCCACCTCCTGCGGAGAGCATTCCCGCTCGACGACGGCGTGGACGATTCGTTCGCGGAGATCAAGGGAATAGGCTTTCATCAGGAAAGCCTATCAGATCAACCTATTACTATGCAGCCCGCTCTAG
>CALAGB010000182.1 GCA_937891245.1 uncultured Thermomicrobiales bacterium
TGGGACGACCTTTTCTTCGACTGTGCCCGGCAACACTGTGCTGCGCACGACGACAGTGTGGTAGCCGCCCTTCTGGTTGATGGCCAGACCAATCTCTCGGCAGACCGATTCGACGTAGCGCGTGTTGAGACTGCCGTTCGGATTGCTGGGCGTTCCGACGCAGATCAAGCTGATATCGCTATCGAGCACCGCGTCGCGGGCGTCGATCGTCGCCCGCAGCTTGCCGTCGCGCACAACCGTCTTCAGCAGATCTTCCAGCCCGCGCTCGATAATCGGCGATTTTCCAGCCGCGATGCCGGCGACCTTCACCGGATTGACATCGACGCCGACGACGTCATGGCCGTCGCGAGCCAGGCAGGCAGCGGTCACACAGCCGACGTAGCCCAAACCAAAAATACTAATTCTCATGCCATTCCCTCGTGCTTTCCCTGTGCGGTCTCACGACCGCGACGATTGACGTCGTGCGTCATCCGTTGCTGCGTCCCGGCTGCTCGATCTTCGCCGGAGCGTTCGCTTCACTCACCTGTTTGCAGCGTCCGGCCAGGACGTCGCTGTACAAATCGATCAACTGCTGGCCAACCTCGTCGCAGGAGAAGCGCGCCACCCGCTTCCGGCCATCGCTGCGACCACCTCGCGTCGCCAGAATCGAGCGGAGTTCCCTCGCGACGCTTTCGACGGTGAAATCGGCGATGGCGCAGAGTTGCGTCCCCGAAATCACCTCGCGAATATCACCGACATCGGTCGCCACGATCGGGAGATTGCAGGCCATCGCCTGCTTCACCACGTTGGGCGATCCTTCCGAAAATGATGGAAAAACAAGCGCATCGGCCGCGCTCATGTAGAGCGCCAGGCGCGGCTGCGTCTCCTTGTGAACGACCAAAAGTTCGACGTCTGGATCCTCGCTCCGCAGCGCCTCGAACGCGGCGTTTGCGAGCGCGAAGTTCTTGACGCCGTTCTCCGGCTTCGCGGCGAACAGCAGATACTTCTTCGACAAATCGAGGCCGAGAATCGCGCGGGCCTCGTTTCGCTCGGTCTGCTGAAACGTCTCGAAGTCGATTTCGTGCGGAATAATGTGCGCGTTCGCCTTCGCCACCAGCGCTGCCATCTGCTTGCTTTGCACGATCACCGCGTCCGCGAAGCGTGCGACCAGCCGGCCGGCCGGCACCGTGACCTTGTTGATCGGCATGAGCGCGCCGCTCTGATCTCGCGCGCCGAGCAGGTCGCTGCCGTGAAAGGTGATCACCAACGGCTTCAAAAACTGGGCACGCCCGACGAAGCCGACGTAGCTGTAGTGTGCGTGCACCACGTCGACGCCGCCCTCCAGCAACCGTCGCCAGAGCTGAAAGACGCCCTTCGGGTAGATCAGTTTGCGCCAGCGACCACCGAGCACCAGCACCTCGACATCGACGCCGGCCGCGCGCAGGCATTCGACCTGCGCCCGCACGAACGAGCCAAAGGCCGGGTTTTCCGGCGTCGGATACATCGCCGTAACGATCAGAACTTTCACGCGCGAGTGCCTCCTTCGAACAGCGTTTGCGTTGCCGCGGCCGGCATCACTTGATGACCTCAAACATGCACGGGAAGCGTGATGGGTCGGCCGGGCTCCCAACGAACCCCTTGACCGTCCCTTCCGCGAAGACGAGCCGCTGCACCATGGTGAAGAGCGCTCGGTACATACTCCGCTTGCGCGCGGCGTCGGCCGCGAAGAGTGTCGCCACCACTCCAAGCCAGAGCGCCGCCCAGCGCGGCTGCCGGAAGAGCAGGCTCATCCCGAGCGTCGCCACTCCGAGTGCGAGTCCGGCGACCGGCATGAGCCCGAAGCCGCGCTCGCGCGCGTATGGCACGAGCAGACCGCTCCCCAGATGCAGGCGCAGCGCCTGTCCCGGGCCGAGGTAGAGATTGCGACGGCGCCGGCCAAAGAGCGTCGAGATGGCCCCCGACGGATCGGAGTAGTGATCGGCAATCGGCCGATCGAGCCGGACAATGCGATAGCCGGCGTGGCGAATACGCAGGCACAGTTCGGGTTCTTCGTCCGAGAAGAGATACGGATTGAACGAACCGACGCGGTCGAGTACCGACCGCCGGTACGCTGCCGCACCGCCACCATGCGGCACCTCGGTGAACGACGTGCGCTGGATCTCGCCGAGCGGTTCGACCGCGCGCAAGCAGCGCGCTCGAATCGGCCGATCGACGACTTCACCCGAGATGACCGCGATATCGGGCCGTCGAGCGAAGAGATCGAGGGCTGCGTCGACCCAGCCGCGCCGCAGTTCCATGTCGCCATCGAGGAACAGCACAACATCGCCATTCGTCTGGGACAGCCCGGCGTGCCGTCCGGCCGCGGCCGTCAGTCGCTGGCGTTTGCTCAGGCGAATGACCCGAATGGGGTATCCCGACGCCACCTCGACGGTGTCGTCTGAGGAGGCGGAGTCAACCAGGATGATCTCGGTCCCCGGGCGCCCGTCCGTCTCGCGCAGGACCGATTCGATGAGGCGCCGGACATTCCAGCCCTGGTCTTTCGTAATGACCACGACGTCGAGATTCATCTGCTTGTCGCTTTTCTTCATCAATCCCGAACCTCTATTCCGACCAGAGATAGGCGTAGCGCAGCTTGACGTTCTTCGGTCCGCCGCTGTCGACGAGCATCAACCCGCTGAAGGCGGCGAGGTAGGCGAGCGCACAGGCGATCGACGCGATCAGCTCGCCGTGTTTCGACATCTCGAAATAGACGATCGCCAGGACACCGGTCGCCAGAAGCGGCTTCCAGGCCGCTTCCAGCATCACGCGCGGCGAGAAGAGATTGGCGACGGGCCGGTAGTGCAGGAAGAGATCGACCGCCCGCGTCACTAGCGCGGTCACGGCCGCACCGGCGAAGCCGAACTGCCAGATGAGCGGCACACCGGCCACGACGCTGACGATCAGATCGACCGCCACGATCCGCAATGTCACCCGCTCGCGCAGGCTGGCCACCAGCACCTGCCCGAGGATGCTCGTCATCGCCGAAAGGATCAGGCCCCAGACCATGATCTGCATGCTCAGCTCAGCGCGCTCCAGCCCGGAGCCGTAAAGCAGGTTGATCGCCGTACCTGAGAGGAGAAAGAGTCCGACCGTTGTCGGCAGCGCGACACTCAAGATCAGTTCGATGACGCGCTCACCGATCCGTTTGATCCCCTGCAACGTCGGCTCGTAGCGGCGGCACATCAGTGGGAAGACGCTGATGACGATACTGGCGTAGATCAGCGACACCGGCACCATCAGCTGTGTTCCAGCGTTGTACAGACCGACCTCGGTCTCACCACGAAACTTCGAGAGCAGAATGACGTTGAGGCTGCCGGTGATCGCGATGATCCCGTCGATACCAAGAAACGTCACGGTTGAGCGGAGCAACCAGACCGAGACGCTCCAACGCAGTGAGATGTGCGGCACCGTAATCCGCAGCAGAATAATCGCCCACTCGATCAGCACGATCGCGACATAAGAACCGACCAGCAGGCCGATCACCCAATTGAGTCCCAGCCCCGTTTCGAGCAGCGCGAAGGCGAGCGCGATCTTAATCACGTTGACCGGGATATTGGCGATCGCGATCAGCCGCATCCGCTCCCAGCCCTGGAAGATCGCCTCACAGATGGCGCTGAGCGCATACGGGATCAGGCCGGCCGCCAGGAGCAGCACGACAGCCGCCGTGCTCGCGTCGTAGCCCATGAGTCGTACGAAGA
>CALAGB010000183.1 GCA_937891245.1 uncultured Thermomicrobiales bacterium
GCCGTGCTGGCCTCACTCAGGGCGGTCAGCCTGCGCATGGTTCTCTTCGATACGTCCGTCGTCGATCTGACCGAGGAACTGCACGACCCGGTCGACCTGCTGTTCGGCACGCGCCTGGGCGGCGGCACCGACATCAACCGCGCCCTGACCTACTGCCGGGGGCTTATTACCCGCCCGGATCAGACGATCCTCTTCCTGATTACCGACCTGTACGAAGGCGGCTCCGGCGCCGAAATGCTGAAACGGGTCGCCGAGATCCAGGCGAGCGGCACGCAGGTCATCTGCTTGCTGGCGCTCTCGGACAGCGGTGCGCCGATCTACCATGACGAACACGCGGCCGCGCTGGCCAGGCTCGGCGCGCCCACATTTGCCTGCACGCCAGACCTCTTCCCCGACCTCTTGGCAGCGGCCATCGCTCGCCAGGACATCTCGCTCTGGGCGGCGCGCAACGATATTGCCCCGGTGCGAACTGAGCGGTAATTAGGGCAGGAACTTCAGCGGGTCGTCCCAGGTGCCGTTGTTCATGACGGCGAAGTGGGTGTGGGAGCCGGTCGAGTTGCCGGTAGTGCCCATGTTGCCGATCAGCTGGCCGGCGGTGACATGCTGTCCGACGGAGACGACCGGTGTGGCGACCATGTGGCCGTAGAGTGTGATCAGGCCGTTGCCGTGGTCGATCTCGACCATATTTCCGTAGCCCGCGTCGCTCCAGCCGGCGAAGATGACGGTGCCGGCCGCGGCCGCCAGGATCGGCGTGCCCTGAACGTTGGCGATGTCCAGCCCAAGGTGGAAGTGCGCGAAGCCGTCGTAGGACGGTTCAAGCGTCAGTGCGGTCGGACCGAACGGCTGGGTAATCGTGCCGGTCGTCGGCCACGAGAGCTGGCCGTTGCCGTGGATCGACGAAAGGTCGCCATTCATCGCCGGGCGCGTACTGCCGATGCTCCGGGCGTAGGCGATCTGCTTCTCGACGGTACTCTTGATCGCCTGCAAGTCGGTCGTCACCGCCGCGACGTGTGTTTCGATGGATGCGAGCGCCGTATCGATCGCCTGCGCCGGATCGGCGGCGGTCGTCAGATTCGGCAGCGTGATGACGGGGTAAGTCGTCGCGTTCATCCCGCTGCGCTGGCGCAGATCGCTCGCCTGCGCGTCAAGCGCATCGACGGACGCTTTCAGCTTGGCGATCTGATCGCCGGCGGTCTGGAGCTCGGTGCTGATCTGGCTCTGGATCTGCCGCACCTGATCGTTCCGCTCGGCATCAGTCGCGGCCACCGAGGATTGCGCCGCGTTCAGCTCCTGCGCTTGCTGTTGTAACTGAGCGCGCAGCGTCGCGTTGTCATGCTGCGCCTGCTGAATCTGCTTCAGCAGATCCTGGGTGGCGCTCCCCAATCCCGTCGCCTGCACGCCGAGACTCGGGTCGGTGCTGCTGGCCGGTTCGGCGAAGCGCACGGTGTCGGGCATCGTGCTCGCTGGGATATCGATGGCCGGTGCGGCGCTCTGAACCATTACCTGGGCCGGCGCCCGCTGTGACCAGAGATAGACCGGCAGTGATGCGCTCAGCAGGAGCGTCGCGATGAAGCAGAGCGCCAGGCACCAGCGTGGCAGCTCGGTTTGGCGACGCAGCCAGCGCCAGTCGCCGAGGCTCGCGCTCCAGCGCGTCAGGCTGAGTGGGAGATAGAGCGCAAGCGTTTGGCGGATTGTGCGGGAAGCGGCAACCTCCGGCCGTGAGGCGGTCGGTTTGAGCGTGATCGGTTCAATGCGCAGCGGTTGCAACGGTTGCCGAACGACCATGGCCGAACGATAGCGCGCGCCCACGGCTGAACCGATCACCTGCAGGTACTAATTGGTGCCGGTCCGAAGGTTAAGTGGAAACGGATTTCTCGCTCGCACTATTTCACGACTGTTCCGCGGTTCAGTCCTTGTCTTCCATTTCCCAGGCGTGGTCCAGCGTGTGAAACGCGGTATGGCGGATCAGATAGTGGAGCGGCCAGGAGCGGGCCATCTTGCCCTCGGGGTGGGACGCCCGGATGGCAGCGCAATAGGCGTCGCGATGCGCGCGCAGTTCGTCGTCGGTCCGAATCATTTCTTCCGGTGGGCGCATGCCGAGCTTCTTCGCCATATCGAACTGTGAGACGATCGTATGCCGGACGATGTGATCTCGATCGCGTCCACTGCCGCGCGAGCCCTTGCGCATCTCGGCTGAAACGCGGAGGACGCAGTGAATACGGGACAAGCACGTGGCACCCGCAGTGGCGCGGAGGATGCAGCGTGCGTCAACCTGTTCACCATCCAACGCCGTGCCTGGAGGGCGATGTGCGAAATTGCTGGCCGGCTGACCTGTGCCGGCTGCCGTCCTACTCGTTATTCAACTTGCGGCGCTCCGGACGACGAGTCTGAGGGTGCGATGACATAGTCGCCGGTGCCGCGACGTTTGGCTTCGTACATGGCGCGGTCGGCCTCACGCAGGAGATCGTTTGGCTCTCGAGTGCCGGTGACATCGAAGGCGATGCCGATGCTGGGCACGACGCGCACCGATTCGTTGCTGAGTTCGAAGGGCGTTTCAAAGCGGCTGAGTACGCGTCGCGCGACCTTGCAAACCTCTTCTTCATCCGGTTCATCTTCGAGCAAGATGACGAATTCGTCGCCGCCGAAACGGGCGACCGTGTCTTCTGCCCGAACACAGTCGCGGAGTCGTTCGGCCACGAGCTTAAGCAGGCGATCACCCTCGTGATGACCAAAGCGATCGTTCACCGTCTTGAAGCGGTCGAGGTCGAGAAAGATGACGGCCACCACACCGTCACGACGTCGTGTTCGGACGAGCGCCTGGATGAGCCGGTCCTGCAGCAGCGCGCGGTTCGGCAGCCCGGTCAGAGAATCGGTGAACGCCTGGCGTACGAGATGATCGACCATCTCTTGCCGTTCGATCGCGATGCGCGCGAGTTGCACCGTCGCCTCGATGAGGAGTTCTTCGGCTTCGCTGGGCGCGCGGGCCGTATCGGCATAGATGGCGAGCGTCCCCATCGAGTGACTCGTGCTCGACAAGATCGGCACCGCCCAGCACGCCGCAATGCCGGCGCTGCGGGCCGCCTTCCGCGCATGCGACCAGCACTCGTCGTGCGCGATATCGTCCGTGATGACGGCACGTCGGAGATAGGTGGCTGCCCCGGCTGTGCTCGCCTCGGGTGCGATCGGTTCGCCATCGATCGCGCGGGCGAAGCGTTTCGGAAGGCTCGGGGCGGCGGCGAGCTGGAGCACCGATTGCGTTCCGTCGACCAGGAAGAGCGCGCAGCGGGCACCGCCGATCTGCGGCTCGATGACCTGCGTGATGAGTTCGAGGATGCTCGCCAGCGGCGCGCCTTGCGCGATCTGTTCGAGAACGCGCTTCTGCCCTTCCAGCCACTGTTCTGCTTGCTTGCGGGCGGTGATGTCGAAGAGCATCCCCTGCCAGACGAGCGGCCGGTTCTCTTCATCACGGACGATGATCGCGTCGTCACTGACCCAGATGATTCGTCCGTCTCGGGCGATCAACCGGTACTCCAAACTGAACGGCTGCCCGGTCGTACGCGTCTCGACGCTCTTCTCCAGTACCCGCTGGCGATCGTCCGGATGCAACCGGTCGAGCCAGAGCGTCGGGCTGGAGCGCCATTCGGTCGTTGAATAGCCGAGGAGCGTTTCGATATGCGGACTTACGTAGAGCGAACTCCCAGGTGTGTTGATCGAACTGGAATAGACGACCGCCGGTGCCTGTTCCATCCAACCATGAAAGCGTGCTTCGACCCATTCCAGGCGGCGTTCGGCATCACGAAGCTCGTTGGGATCGCGCAGGGCGACAACGCGCCAGCCGGCGTGCTCGGAAGAGGGGAGCCAGAACGCGGCGACATCGAGCGTGCGGGGCGCGTTGCCGCCGGCGGTCGTGACCTGCGTTGTGATCGCTTCCCCCGCCGTGGCCGCGTCGTCCCAGAGCGTGTTGAACCAGCCCATCTCGTCCGGCACCAGGGAATCGAGCGTGTGACCGACGATCTCCGTTTCCGGAGAGATGCCGAGCAGTTCGGACGCACCGCTCTGGGCGCGGACGAGATTTCGTTCGTCGAGGATGACCAGAAACTCCATGCGTCCTACCTACGACGCTCGAACGGAATCACCGGGCCATGACGGTTACGATCGATCCCTGGGCTCCCAGATCGGCTTCGGCTTGCGCGCCCATGCACCGTCCGTTGATTTACGATAACACGATACCATGCGCGCTCAGCCGCCGCATTCGTAGCGTATTTGCCAAAAGTCCTGAACGGAGAACGTACGTATAGCCATCATGGAACAATCGGAACCAACTTTCAGAGGAGCGTTGCCGCGTGCCGCACGGACTTGCGCGCGATACTGATAACTCGTTATTGTGGACGAATAACGAGTTCGCCGCGCGCACGATCCACCGCTCGGGCATAATCACCTATGCACACGAGCATCGAATGTCCTGGATCGCATGAATCTGGCGTTTGGTGTGGAAGCAAAGCGATGAGACACCGCCGGAAACGTGTTCAGAGAGCAACTGGTTGACAGCAGAAGCGCGAGCGCCGGGTTCGCCCGGTGGCGGATTGATCAATCAGAAGGTCGTGGTAGCGGTCGTGTACGTCAGCAGCATGCTGATGAACTCGATCGACTCGACGATCGTCAATGTGGCGCTGGCGACGCTGGGGCGGCAGTTCAACGTGTCGGCCGAGCAGATCGACATGGTCGTCGTCAGCTATCTCGTCAGTCTGGCGGTCTTCATTCCGGCCTCCGGCTGGCTGGGCGATCGCTTCGGCATGAAACGGATCTTCCTGGTCGCGCTCGGCATCTTCACGCTCGCCTCCGCCGCCTGCGGGCTTTCCGAAACGTTCAACCAACTGATCCTCTTCCGCGCCTTGCAGGGTGTCGGCGGCGGCATGCTGACGCCGGTTGGCATGGCGATGCTCTATCGCGCCTACCCGCCAAGCGAGCGGGTGCAGGTATCGCGCATTCTGATGCTGGTGACGATCCTCGGGCCGGCCTGTGGCCCGGTGCTCGGCGGCCTGGTCATCGAGAAACTGTCGTGGCACTGGGCCTTCTACGTCAACGTGCCGGTCGGGCTGGCCGGGTTTCTCTTCGGCCTCCTCTTCCTGCATGAGAGTCGCGAGCCGGAACCGGGGCGCTTCGATCTGCGCGGCTTCCTGCTGGCCGGCACCGGCTTTGCTATGTTCATGTATGCGCTGAGCGAGGGACCATCACGCGGCTGGATGGCGCCGGATATCGCGTTTACCGGTGTGGTTGGCACCGTGCTGCTCGTCCTCTTCGTCATCACCGAACTGCGCGTGCGTGAGCCCCTGGTCAAGCTCAAACTGCTCGGCGATCACCTTTTCCGTTCAACGACGATCGTCTCGCTCTTCGCCTCGGCCGGCTTCATGGGTGTGCTCTTCATGATGCCGCTCTTCCTGCAGGAGGCGCGAGGCTTCTCGCCCCTGCAATCGGGCCTGGCGACCTTCCCCGAGGCGATCGGCGTCGTCACCTCGACGCAGATCGTGGCGCGTTTCTACCCGCGCGTCGGCCCGAGCCGACTGATGGCGGGCGGACTGGTTGGTGTGGCGACGATGATGGCGCTCTTGTGGACGATCGACCTCAACACGAGCGTCTGGGTCGTGCGCGGGCTGATGTTCTTCATCGGCGTCGGCATGGCCTACGTTTTCTTGCCGGCCCAGGTGGCGGCCTTCGCCACCATCTC
The DNA here is from genome assembly GCA_937891245.1 of uncultured Thermomicrobiales bacterium. Taxonomy (GTDB): domain Bacteria; phylum Chloroflexota; class Chloroflexia; order Thermomicrobiales; family Thermomicrobiaceae; genus CALAGB01. The sequence continues at coordinate 5,726 of CALAGB010000183.1, forward strand.
ACGCGCCGATACCGGCCAGGCCTCGACGCTCTCCAGCGTGCAGCGCCGTGTTGGTGGCGCGGTCGGCGTCGCCATCCTCAGCTCAGCGCTGGCCGCCGTCGGCGCGACGCATCTCTCCTCCGGCGGCACTATGCAACCAAACATCACCGCCTACCACATCTCCTTCCTCGTCGCGGCCGCCCTGGCCGCCATCGCCGCCATCATGGCCCTCCGCATCCCCGACCACCTCGCCGCCGAGACGATGCACATCGCTCCCACGCGCGGTGCCAGCAAGGACGCGCGTGAACCGCTCCTGGCGGCGGAGGATGACTAGGGGGAACAGCAATTGGCGACGCTAAGTCCAAGCGTTGATTAACAGATCAGGACGCGGCGGAAACCAAGGATGGGACGTTCATTGAACCGAACACGCACGAGCCAATCGAAGGTAGACCTGACCATGGACAAAGACGTTAATATGAATGACTGCGAACGTAGAGGATATCGCGTGTAGAAGGTTGAAGTCTCTATGGAGGCAGCAACCATGGAAATATCGAATTTCGATATGATCGAGAGATTAATTACATATTCGATCAGATTATTGGGAACTCGCAATGGGTAAGATAAATGACCGCGCCGGACGTACGCCGCTGCATTATGCGGCCCTCGAGGGAGATGTCAATCACGTTGAGGAATTGCTACAATCGGGGAGTGACCCAGACGCTGGCGATCACAAGGGATTTACACCACTCCATTTCGCCGCGCAACAAGGATCCATTGAGGCTGCGCGCGCCCTGCTCGATGCGGGGGCGACAGTTGATTCGATAAATACATATGGAAATACTCCGCTGGGAGTAGCGGTGTTCTACAGTCACGGGCGCGGCGATCTCATTCAACTCCTTCGGAGCCGTGGCGCGGATCCCTGGCACGTCAACAATGCGGGGCAAACCCCGGTCGGGCTAGCGAGGTTGATTGGCAACTACGATGTGGCTCAGTTTTTCGCTGATCTTGACACCGAGTGATCCATTCTTTGAGCGGCCCTCAAGCCTAAGGAAGCACCCGAACCGCTAAACACAATCACGCACGTCGACGATCACCCGAAAGTGCTTGCCGCCGGTGTGGCCATGCTAAGGTAGCGCCCAGCGCTATGGACACCCGTCATCTTATGTTCCCCGTCTTTAGAGCACGGACGGTGAAGGGAGCGATCTGATGGTGGCTGAGGAGCGGCACGAAGAGACGGCGGAGCTTACCGAGCGCGCCGAGCGGGCGTTGCGCGGGTGTACGCGTTTCCTCACCCAGCACGGCTTGCGTTCCCCTCGCGAGATCCTGCTGGAGCTCGCTGAGACGGCCGACTCCGACCTCGCCCCCGACCGCTATGGCACGGGTGAGCTGATCACCGGGTTCGAGGCGACCATCGCCGAGCTGCTGGGGAAAGAGTCGGCGGTCTTTCTGCCGAGCGGCACCCTGGCGCAGCAGATCGCGCTGCGGGTCTGGTCGGAGCGGAAGGGAAGTCCCAATGTCGCGATGCACCCCAGGAACCATCTCGATCTCCGCGAGGGCTACGCCTATCAGCGGCTGCACGGTCTGCGCGGGATCGCGGTGGGCCAGCCCGATCGCCTGCTGACGCTCGACGATCTCCAGTCTGTCGCCGAGCCGCTCGCCGCGCTGCTGCTGGAACTGCCGCAACGCGAGATCGGCGGCCAGCTGCCGCCCTGGGACGACCTGTTGGCCCTGATCGACTGGGCGCATGCGCGGGGTGCCGCCACCCATATGGACGGCGCCCGGCTGTGGGAGTCCGGTCCGTACTATTTACGGCCCTACCACGAGATCGCCGCGCCGTTCGACACGGTCTACGTCTCCTTCTACAAGGGACTCGGTGGGCTGACCGGAGCGGCCTTGGCCGGCCCAGCGGACGTGATCGCCGAGGCGCGCGTCTGGCAGCACCGGCAGGGCGGCCGGCTTTTCCAGCTCTTTCCGTACGTGCTCTCGGCGCGGCACGGCCTCGAACAGCGGCTGGGGCGGATGGCGGACTATCACCAGCGGGCCGTCGAGATCGCGTCCGATCTCGCGGTGTTTCCCCAGATCACGATCGTGCCAAACCCGCCGCAGACGAACATGATGCACCTCTACCTCCGGGGCGACCACGACCGTCTCTTGGCCGCCGCGGTCGCGGTCGCCGAGGAGACCGGCATCGGTGTCCTCCGCGCGCTGGCACCGACGCCACTGCCCGAGTATCAGAAGTGGGAATTCACCGTCGGCGATGCCACCCTGGCGCTGAGCCGCGCGGCGATCGCCGCGACGATCGGCTCGCTGCTGGAGCGGGCCGGGAGCGAGACAAATTAAGCAGTCAGGCGGGAGCTTAGACCGTCGCTGCGGCGTCGTTGGCCCTGATCGCTCAGCTTGCCGAACTCACACGCATCCTCATAGCGGCGTCGCTCGCCAGCTGAGCGCTTCCCCCCGCGGGTCCTCATCGTGGACATCCCGGGCAACATCATTTCGACGCAGATGCCGGCCGCACCTGGGAATTTCAATTGTTATATTGTAATGAGGGGTCTGTTGGGCGTACGCTAGCAGCCGCGAACGGTTACCTATGGTCGACCAGGGTGTCGATGGCTATTGGGCTGGGCGCGTACCGATTGATCAACACTCATTACGAAGGATTCTGATGGACGAGCTAAGCACAACGGGCCGGAGTGCCAACCCGCTCTCCTCGCTGCGCTTTCGCGATAACCGGGTCTTCTGGTTCGGAACGTCATTCTCCAGCATCGGCCAGGCGGCCTTCCTGGTGGCCTCGAGTTGGCTCGCCTTCCGGCTGGACGGCAGCGGCGCGGTCGGGGTCGTTACGTTCGCCACGATGATCCCGCTCTTCCTGGCCACCCTCGTCGGAGGTGTGCTGGCGGATCGGAGCGAGCGGCGCTTCCTCGTCCTGGCGGCCGAGGCGACGCAGGGCGGGCTCGCCGTGGTGATCGCCTTGCTGGCGCTGCGCGGATCGATGCCGCTCTGGGCGCTGGTGACACTCGTCTTCCTGTCTGGCATCGCCCGCGCCTTCGAGATGCCAACCGTCCAGGCGGTGCTCCCGAGTCTCGTTCCCCGGGACGAACTGCTGAACATCTTCTCGCTCAATAACATGGCCAACCGCGGCTCGCGCTTCGTCGGACCGGCCATCATCGCCCCGATCCTCGGTTTGGGTGGGCTCCGAGCGGCCGCGTTCGCCTACCTGATCATCGCGGCCTTTTACCTGCTGGCGGTCCTTCAGGTCATGCGCGTTCCTAAGATGCATCACCAGCATGAAACCACCCTCAACCTGCGCCAGCAGGTCGTCGAAGGTGTGCATTATATCCGCGCCCACAGCGTCCTCGGCCTGCTGCTCGGTGTGATCGTGCTGCATTGCTTGCTGACGATGTCGTTCGACTCGACGCTGCCGCTCTTCGCCAGCCAGAACCTGCACGGTAGTGGCGCCATCTATTCGTCGATGGTTTCGGCGATGGGCCTCGGCTCGATCGCGGCGGCGCTCCTGCTGGCCGGGATCCACTCCGAGCGCTGGCGTGGCGCCCTGTTGCTCGTCGGTGGTCTGGGCAGCGGCCTCGCGACCGCCCTTATGGCGATCTCGATGAACAACCTGCTCGCCCTGAGCGCGATCTTCCTGGTTGGGGCGATGACGACCTGGTTCATGACGCTGGCCAACACGATGATGCAGGAAGCGGTGCCGGATCAGCTGCGTGGACGCGTCTCCGGCATCTACCTGATGAGCGCCAGCGGCGTGATGTCCTTCGGTAATCTGGGTGCCGGTTATCTCGCGGCGCGCTTCGGTTCGGCCCCGGTGCTCGGCCTGCCGGCGCTTCTCTTTGTCGTGCTTCTCCTGGTGATCAGCGGTGTGCGTCCCACGCTCCGGCGTCTCTACCGCGCCGGTACCTTCGCGACCGAGCCGACCAGAAGCTTGACACCGGTCACGCCTGCCGATTGAGCGCGATCGACGGGAGGCTGTTCGCCAGACGGCGGCGAACAAAACCAGCCTACCCGCCCGGACGCAATCCTTCTTCAATCGAGGTTATGTGATCGACAGTATGCCCCGCGTTCCCGGCAAACAAATCGCCGGCCGGCAGTTCACCAACGACCGTGGGCACCGGCGCGGCCAGTTGCTCATCGGTGAACTGGTGCAGGAGTTCCAAGGTATCCTGCCGCACCGCCAGGTAATCCGCGACCAGCATCTTCAGCGTGTCGTCGTGGTGCGCGTCGCGGATTGCGTCATTCAGGTGGGCGACGGCTAACACCAGCTGCTCCTGCTCCTCCGGAGTCAGCGCGCCCCAATCACCCAGAGTGTCCGGCAGCGGCATTCCGGGTGGGTATTGCTGGCGTAAGAGGTCGTCTCGCGTGCCGCCTGCGAGGACGCGGCGCAGCAGGTGCTGAATGTTCCGTTCGTTTTGCACCAGATGCGCCAGATGATCCTTGGCACGCCACGGAACTGCTCCCGGAACTCCATTCGCCGTTGCCGGGCGCTCCAGGTCTTGCGGGCTCAGCCCTCGAAAAAACGTGATGACCTGCGCCTGCGCCGCCTCAAGGCTGTTCTGAATCTCTGCGCGAGTTGGCATGAATCTCTCCGAGAATTAGGTTGGCCGTATACGGCGTGTTCAGCCGATTTCACCAGGCCGAGCGACAAGCGGCAACTGGTACGACCCTCGTCTCCGAAAACAATCGTCTCTGGGAATAATACATGGGCATGATGGGGCACCATCGAGGTTCAAGCTAGATGGCCGGGTTCCCGCGATAGCGGTGCGTTTGGCCGGTTTAAACGCGGTATGATGCTCCCCAAGGGGAGGTTCAACCATGTCGATTCGCGAAGCGACCACCGCGCGAACGTGGCAGGACGATGTGTATCGTCTCCTGCGCGAGGCCGGTATCACGCAATTCGCCTATGTGCCGGATGCCGGGCATCGTGCGTTCATTGATGCCGCGCATGCCGATCCTGACGTCCATGCGATCCCGCTGTCGACGGAAGAGGAAGGGGTCGGCGTGATCGCGGGCGCATACCTCGGCGGCGAACAGGCTGTACTGCTGATGCAGTCGAGCGGTGTGGGCAACACGATCAACTTTCTGTCGCTGATCCAGCACTGCCGAATACCGTTTCTCACCCTCGTCTCGATGCGGGGAGATTTTGGCGAGCAGAACCCCTGGCAGTTCCCGATGGGGCAGGCCGTCGAGCCGGTTCTGCAGGCGATGGGTGTCCTCACGTTGCGCGCCGATTCTCCAGCCGAAGCGGTGCAAACCGTGGAAGCCGCGCTCAGTATGGTCAACCGCAGCGGGCGCGCCGTGGCCGTGCTGCTGACGCAGCGGCTGCTTGGGGTCAAGAAATTCTAGGAGAATTGATGCTCGAACGAACGCAGGCACTCGCGTCCCTACTTGATGACACTGATGATCGGCTTATCGTCACCGGCCTGGGTAACGCGACCTACGATGTTGCCTTCATCACCGAACATCATCCTCGGGTGTTTACGATGGATGGCGTGATGGGGGCGGCGACCTCCATCGGGCTCGGGCTTGCGCTCGCCCGCCCCGAGCGGGAAGTGCTCGTGATCACCGGTGACGGTGAGGTGCTCATGAACGTTGGAGCGCTCTCAACGATCGCGGTGCAAAATCCGAACAACCTGCGCATCATCGTCCTCGATAATGGACATTACGGGCTCACCGGCGACCAGATGACCGCGACGGGGAGCGTGACCGACCTGGCGGCGACAGCCGGGGGGCTCGGCATTAAGCGCACCATGACGGTCCGATCGCAGGCGGATATTCCGGCGGCCCGTGAACTGATTCTGACTCCGGGTGACACCGCGTTTATTCTGGTCCGGATCGCGCAAGGGCCAGGTGCCAAGGTCGTTCTCAATCGCGATGGAACACGCCTTCGCGATACATTCCGCGATTACGTCATGGGGCGAGGGCACGCGCCGGAGTAGTCCGGTCGCTCACTCTTGTGATGCCGCGGATCGCGGAAAAGATCAACGTCCTGACTGGTGTGAACGATGCCGCAGCATCATGCCCGCTGCCGAGCGCATGCCGAAGCGTTGATAATAGGTCTGCAGCTCCGGATCGCAGAGCAAATCGACCATGTAGAGATGCTCGAGTTGCGCCAGCATCCGTCGCATCAGTTCCTGGCCGATCCCCCGCCCGTGATAATCCGGCAGCACTTCCAGCAATGGGATGTAGGCGCTGAGGATGCCGTCGCTGATGGCCGTCACGAAGCCGACCACGGCGCCGTTCTCGTCGTTGAGCGCCAGGACGAGGTGGTCGCTCCCCTGGAGGATGCGGAGAT
>CALAGB010000184.1 GCA_937891245.1 uncultured Thermomicrobiales bacterium
GCGCCCGGTACTCAGCGTTCGCCGTGGCTCCGATGCGGTTCTCGTTTCCGCATCCGACTCAGTCGCGTGGCTGATCTGTGGCCCGGTGTCGCGCTTTGCCTTACCCCGCTTGCTCATTGACCGCTCCCCGCTGGCGTCGCCATCATCGGTTTCAGGTTCTGTTCCTCCTGGTAGCGTCGGTGGTCGGGCGACCAGAGGCTCGTGAAATAGGTAATCAATGCCTCGACCTCCGTGTGGGTGACGATGCCCGAGAACGGCGGCATCGTCAGCTCCGGCGTCTTATTGAACGGGTCCCGCAACCCGTTGAGAATGATCCCGGTCAGTGCTGAATCGCTGTGTCGCCAGGTATGGCCGCTGTCGTCGTGCGGCGGCGCTGGCAGGTCGCCCCGTGCGTTTGGCTGCAGCCAATTCGGAGCCCCTTGCGCACCCTCGCCATGGCAACTCGCGCAGTGCTGGAGATAGACTTGGCGCCCCTGCGCGACGCGCGCGGGATCGAGTGGCAGCAGTGGGATCACGGTCGGTGTAAGTACGGGTTTCGTGCGTCCTCCCGTCATGCCGCAACTCGCTAGCAACATCGCTCCGGCAAGCAGTCCAACCATGGCCCCAATGTGTCGCGGAGCCGATGGTCGACTATCTGCCCGCATGGGCCTGCGCTCCCGCGAGTTCCTTCCACGTGGTCGCTCCGTTCGTGCTGAGATAGAGTGCTCCCGTTGATGTCGCGGCATACAGCCGGTCTGGAGATTGCGGATTGATGGCGAGCGCGGTGACTCCACCGATTGGCAGCCCGTTCGTCGCCGGGTTCCACGTCTCGCCCGCGTCGTCTGAGCGGAAGAGCCCCGTCGTGCCTGCGGCGTAGACGCGTTTTGGCTGCTTCGGATCGACGACGATGGCACTCGCTCCCGCGTTGGCGGGCAAACTGCCCACCTGGCGCCAACCTCAGAAGCAGTCCATGCTGAGGTACGGCCCGCCCGGCGTCGCCACGTAGAGCCAGCCCGTGTTCATGCTCCCGGCCAGGGTGGAGTGGGCGATCGCTACGACCGGGCCAGACGGACCGTCATCCATCTTCTCCCAGCGCTGCCCATCGTTCTCCGTCCGGAACATGCCCTGGCCGAGTATCCATGCGTAGATCGTGTCGGGTAAGTTGGAGTGGACCGCGAACGCCGCGACTCGCTGGCTCGGCAGCCCGCTGCTGATTTGGCGCCAGGTCTTCCCGCCATCATCCGAGCGCAGAACTCCGGCACTCGGACCAGCGGCGTAGATACTGGCCGACGCCGACGACATCGTCGCAACCTGCCGCAGCTTATCTGGATGCAATGAGGCGGGGATCGGGAATGTACCCCAGGTCTGGCCCTGATCGGTGCTGCGCCAGAGACCGCCAGCGACCTCCAGGAGGCTCCCATCAGCGGCATCGATGGCTACGCTCGTCACCGGCCCTACCGGTTGGGTCGGCTGGTCGTGCCCTGCTCCAGGGCGAGTTGTCTGGCATCCCGCAAGGATCAGTGCGAGCAGCGGGAGCAGCAGGACCAACGGGGCCACACGTGCAAGGCGAGGCATCGGTTCTTTACCCTTTCACTGGCGGCTGGTAGCGCACAAGCGTCACCATGCCGCCCTCCATGTGCATCGGCTTATGACAATGGAACATCCAGTTGCCGGGGTTGTCGGCGACGAACTCGAGCATGGCGGTCTCCATCGGCTGGACCGCCACCACGTCCTTGATGAGCGGTGCGGCGAGCTGGGCTCCGCCGATGCTGGTAATGCGAAACGAGTGGCCGTGGAGGTGCATGGGGTGCGTCTCCATGCTCATATTGAAGACCTGCAGCCGGGCGCGGTCACCCTGGTGGACGGGTAGTGGATCGGTGTGAGGATAGGTCTTGCCGTTGATCGTCCACTGGTCCGAGCCCATCATCCCGCCCGAGAGCGTGAGCTTAAAGCTATCGGTTGTACCAGAGGGGGCCGGGAGCCAATCGACACCCCGCCCCATCGGATAGGACCATGCCTGAAGCCCATCGGTGTTGGTGCGCAGTGGCGCCTCAGATGCCGATTCCTGGCCCGCGTAGACGAACTGGACGCGCAAGCCGGCCTCGGTCTGCCCCGGCGTCAGATCATGCAGCGACCAGACGCCGGGACGATTCGCGGTGAACTCAACGTCATAGCGCTCGGCGGGGGCGATCGGCACCACATCGACCGCGACCGGTTCCTGGAGCGGGTTACCGTCGGTGTGGGTCACCTGGAGTCGGTGCCCTTCCAGGTAGATCAGATGGGTTCGGCTGCCGCTGGCGTTGATGAGACGCAGATGCACGCGCTCGCCCGTCTTGACGGTCAGCGGCGCGGTAGCGGGGAAGGCTTTGCCGTTGACGGCGAAGGTGTCATAGAGCGGCTCCTGGCTCCCACTCATGATGCCGCCCATCATCCCGCTCATGTCGTTGCTCCCGCCGTCGGTACTCGGCGCGGGCACCGGGGCACTGAATCCGGTTACCCAGGCACTGAAGACGAGGGTGTACTCACGGTCAGGAGGCCGCGACTCCGGCGTGGCCGGATCGATGATGAGCGGAGCGTAGAGGCCCCGATCCTGTTGTTTGGTCGCGGCGTAGTGGGTATGGTACCAGCGCGTCCCGGCCGGGTTGGCATCAAACTCGTAGAGAAAGCTCTCGCCGGGCTGAATGGGCGGCTGCGTCAAGTCTGGGATGCCGTCCATCGGGTTGGGCACGTCGACGCCATGCCAGTGAACCGTGGTCGGCACCGACAACCGGTTGGTGACCGTCGCTTGGAGGCGCTCGCCCTGCCGCAGCCGGATCAATGGCCCGGGCACCTGACCGTTGTAGGTCAGCGCTTTGACGCGCTTGCCAGGCGCCAGTTCCCACTCGACCTCGTCGACCGTAAGCGCAACCTGCAGGGCGCCGTTCGCGGCCGGCGATGCCAGCGGTGGAGTTGTCGCGAATGCCGCCTTCGTCGCCCCAGAACTGAGCGGGTTTGGACGGCTCGTTTGGCGTCGGCGCCATCCCCATCCAACGAATAGGGCCAACAGCCCTGCCGCAGTGCCAGCACTCCCGGACAGTAGCGCGCGCCGGGATAGTCCCGTTCCGACTCGCTTTTGAGCCGTGTCATCCGTTATTGGTTCGACGTGCGGTGTGCGATTGGGTGCCGTGCCAGCAAATCGGCGCCAGAGCAGCGCCGTCAGCGCGCCCGCGAGGGCGATCTCGACGAGCTTCGAGGGAATATCCAACGCACCGACGGCTTCAACCTCGCCGGCACCAGGGCCGAAGAATGGAATACCCACGCTGCGTGTAACAGCGTACAGTGCGATGATCGCCAGCGTCCCAAACAGCCCGATCGCATAGAAGTGGCGGCTACGGTCTGAGGAGCGAAATAAGACCTCGCCGTACAGTACTTGGCCGACGCCGCTCGCCAGAAAGAAATAGCCGTAGCCCCACCACTCGGCGAGATGCTCTGGAGCTGCGGCCAAATGGATTAAACCGGCAGCGATCGAAAGCCCCGCGATCCAGAGTTCGAGTTGGCCCCCCTGGTGTGCCTCGCCATTTGCTCGTTCATCACCGCCTCGGCAGAGAATGACGACGGCGATTACCGCCAACAGGACGGCTATGACCACCAGAGGCCCGAGCCAAATCCAGACGAGCGACCCCGACATGTTCATCATTCCAGCCATATTGCTATTCATCGCGACGCACCTCAGTCACTACCAACTCCTGATCGAATTCGAAGATATCTCACTATCATGCCGGTGTGCTGCGTAGCGCGATGTTTCCCAATTGGGGCCAAGTCGTCGATTCCCACGCTCACGATACGTCAGAGTTCTCGCGATTCGATGCGCGGCAGGATCAAGATTTGATCAACTGCTAAGCTCGTGATGATTCCAATCAACGCGACCACTGGTGTGCGTACCTGGGACCAGACACGCGCGATCTCTCAGACTAGAACGGCGCGCAGGCAGGACACACCGGTGCCATTGGTAGCGGAATCTGCGCCAGATGCGCTATCAACCCGATTATTGCCAGTGCGACCAGCCCCGTCACCACCAGGTCAAGCCAATTGAAAGGCATCCTCACCGGACGGCCGAGCAACGCGTCGATTCGGGCCTCAGTAGGCGTCAGTCCAGCTACGCCGAAAGACGGCGCGGGACTGTTCGCCGCGCGCGCGACTTTGACCAGCGCGCTCGCCAGCACGTCCACTGGGACGACTTCGAGTGCCGAGCGGTCGGCGGCCAGCTCAACGCAAATTCGTGCCCGATCGATCAGCGTACTAATGGCTGGGAACGGACTGAAGAGCACGCGCACGAGGTCGGCCACAAATAAGCGAAGAGGATCTCCATGCTTGAGGTGGCGTGCCTCGTGCCGTAGCACTGCTTCGATTTCTAATGGTGTGAGGATCGCCAACAACCCGGCACTGAGGTAGACCCGCGGGGAGACAAGACCGGCACAGAAGGCGTAGGCCGTTCGATCCTGGGTTACTACGACTCGCCGACCAAGCTCGAGGTCACCGACCATAGCGAGTTGTTCCAGCCCATCGGGACAGCGGCGCGCGGCAGCTCTGTGTGCCAATTGCTGTTGCCCGAAGATTTGGCGTGCGACGAGATAGGCCGCCGTCAGCGCCATCGCGGCCAACCCAACGAGTATGGTCGTGATGGCATACGGTGGAAGATGATGGAAGAACGGAACGTGAGCCAGATAGCGGGCGCAAAAGCCAGTGTACGGTTGGGCGATGGGCGTGAGCAGCCCCGGCCACGCCGCGAGGCTCAAGGCCAGGATGACCGCGGCGACGGCGTTGTGATAGCGCCGCAGCAGATACTCAGCGTTGTTCATGACTTCTCCGGGTTCTTGTGGCGCTTCGCGATCAACTGTTGCACCTGCATGGTTTGCTCAGAGCCCTGGCGTTGTTTCGCAATCAAACGCTCTAGATCCTTCAGTTGTTCTGACGTCGCCCCGTTGACAAAGTGGGCCAGGGAAGCGCCGCCAAAATCTGTGAGCAAGCCGGTAAGGACCTGATCAACAACCTGCTCGAGAAAGTCTTCTCGTGGGAGGGTCGCCGAATAGACGAAGCCTCGCCCGCACCGATGTCGATTTAGCAAGCCTTTCTCAACCATGCGGTTCATCACGGTCATGACGGTCTTAATATGGGCCGAGGAGCCAAGGGTCGCGGTGACATCCTTGACCGTCGGTTCGCCAAGCACCCACACAGCCTGGAGAATATCCGCCTCCAGATCGCCCAGGACGCGGGCAAGCCCTTGACGATCCAGATCGAAGCGTCGAATCGAGTTCATCGTTCTCGCTCCCGTTCCAGCGTACGAAGCCGCTCGCCAAACTCGCGTTCATCGATTTCCCCTGACGCGAAGCGCATCCGAAGGCTCTGAACCGCGGTATCCTCGCGCTCAACGAGCGCGCCGGACGGTGGACGGTCGAGGTGCGAACCGGTGAACCAGCGGGCGACGGCCAAGATACCGGCGGCTAGGAGCACCAGTCCGACGATCCAAAACAGGGACATCGCACCCATCATCACCAACATGGCTAATTGTCCGTTCTGACTCGACCGAATCTCACCCTTACCGGCGCCCTTCTGCTGGTCATTGGGTTACCGATGTCCCACCCGTACACGCGGCACCCCGCTCGGGCGTTTGTGGTCCTTGCCGGAAGGCGCTCACAAACTGAACCAAACGCGGGTCAGTCACCGAGTCGAGGCGTAACTGTCTGCCCCAGGCGGATGCCACGACCGGTGTTGGCAAGTTGGGGTAGGGGCTGACCAACACGTACGTCTGGCTGTCGGCAAGCTGCCGCAGTGTCGCAACTTGATCGTTCGGCAGGTTCGGCTGATAGGTGATCCAAACCGCACCATGCTCCAGCGAGTGCACGCCATGCTCATTCGCAATCGGCGCGGAATAGTACCCGCAGTTCTGCCAGACTGGCGCGTGAGGACCGCCTACGGGAGGCGTCTCGGGATAAGAAACCGGGTCGTTCGTATGCGTTCGTGCGAGCCCAGAGAAGATCTGGACTCCGGCTGGCGCCTGGGTTCGGCTTGCCAGACCCGGCTTCCCGACGATCAACCAGGCGACGACGCCGACAACGATGAGCGCTCCAGCGCCAGAGCCGATTCGGAGCAGGCGACGTCGCAGCCGTTGCTGCTGCGCCTGGCGGCGCGCGTTTTGCTGTCGTTGGGCACGGCGCTCCGCCGAAGAGGGCGATGTCGGCGTCATTCCCCGATCCTTTCATGCGCTGTCGTCATATTGATAGGTGCGCTTTGATACCTATCCGCTACGTCGCCATGGGAGGGTCGTGTACTGCTTAGCATGCTCTCCCGTGCCCATTCGTGTGGTCGGCACTCGCACCCGCTGCCCGCGCCTCTATCAACGCTTACGGAGCGTAAGCTCAATTGGGGCCATTGTCAAGGGAGAACTGTGCTTTGTTCTTACAATCTGTAAGCTTTACAGCGATTTGGCACGAAACTATGCGGCAATCGGTAGTTCGCGGACGACGTGCGAAGCGCACAGCGATGTTGATCAAATCTTGAGGTGGCCAATCATCTGTTCTTGAGGGCATCAGG
>CALAGB010000185.1 GCA_937891245.1 uncultured Thermomicrobiales bacterium
CTGACAACGACGCTCACTTCCCCGGCAGGATTGAGCCTCGCTATCCCGCCGTTTCCGGCCGAGGCTCCTCTGCAGTGAAATAGCGCTACATAGGCGAATCCGTCGGGACCTACGGTGATTCCTGTGGGAACCGCTTGTTCACTGTCAACTTCTGGAAAGGTAAAAACGCTTAGAACCGATCCGTCTTGGGCCAAGTGAGCGGCCCAATTCCCAGCTGCGTCCGTGACCCATATTGAGTTGTCGGGTGCTAGCGCGACCCCCGTCGCGTTGCTGTCTTCCCCAAGGCCATCAGGATCAAGCTTTTCGACGTCGTCGAACGAAAAGACTTCCTCGGGTACCCCGTCCTGATTCAAGCGCATCAGACGATTGGGAGCATAGAGCGGGTCCTGAATCCAGGCGCCTTCTCCGGTGACGAAGTAGATGTCATTTCCGCGCGCGGCGATGTCAGACAAGCCGAAAAGATACGTGCGGCCATCCGGCGATGCCAGAGCGTTGCCAATCCCTTTGAACAGTGTCGTTGACTTTCCAGCTCGATCAAGTTCGACGATTCTGCCCGAGTATGAAACCGCCGGGTCGCCTCCATCGGCCACCAGTATCCCATTCTCGGTTGTTTCTATTGCCCGAGGATTAGCAATTGCGCTTGAAGCGCTCTCAAGTCTAAACGAAGCTACGGAAGTCGGAGTAACTATGGCAACTAACCCAGCCGTGGGTAGACTCTTCGGTGATGCAGAAAGATCAGGAACATTGGTCGATGCGGGTAATGCCTTCCGCGAACAATCAACCAAGCACGTGGCAAGCAAACAGAATGCAAGCAAATATCTAACGAGGTGCTCACTACCGAGACTGAAGTTCGTCCGCTTCATCGAGACTAAGCGGTCTTGTGCAGGGGACGAATCGCGTTGCGAAGCCTCGTCATTGGCGTCGGCAGCAATCCGCGAGTCTCGAACATTTTTGTGAGTTCGTAGCGTGTGAGAGCACCCTCCGCGACATCAACGACGGTGCCGTGCTCGTCGGCGCACAAGATCGTCGGCGTTGCGGTGATGCGGATCGCATCGCGGAACGCTGAATCGGCGGTTCCCACGATGACGGACGGACTCCGATCTGACATTCCTGAGTCTGCGACGAGCTGGCTCATCGCACTCGCACTGTCTGCGGAAAGAACAACCACCTGCCCATTCACAAGCGAAACTTCTTTCGCGATGGAAGCAAGTGTTGACATGACGTCTCGACAATGAATACATCCAGAGGAGACAAACAGTATCATTAGCCTTGATCGCTCCCAAAGCTCCTTCAGCGAATAGGTAGCTCCAGTCAACGAAGTTATGTGCACATCTGGAAGTTAGTTACCGAGAACCGTGATCTGGCTTGCTTTTGCAGGTCGGGAAGATTGCTCCAACTGCAACTGAATATTACCGATGGCCCGCAGAATGGCCGTGATAAAGACGAATTCGAGAAGTGTCGTAACCCCTAATAATACGATGACCGCATCCCAAAATGTCAACAACGTCTGCTCCGTTCCCTGATTCCCCATACACTCAGCGAATTGAGCTCGATTGACCTCGTAAAGCGTTCCACTCATCGGCATCAGGGTACGGTCGCACACGCACCTTCCCGCTTAAGATCTCTCGGCCAGTCTTGTCATACATCCATGCGTCTGCAGGCTCAGCCCCAATGGCGTCACTTTGATACGGGACATAGAAGAGGACGTATTCGTTCGTTACGGTATCCTCCATCTCGGAACCGTCTGCAAATACAATTCGAACCGAACCGAAGCCACCGTTCAACATGACAAACCCTAGGCTTAGCCCCCGTTCATTGACCATGCTGAGTGGGATATATGGATTCGCTGCCTGTGTGCTAAATGGTTTGGCCGCACACCCCTCCCATCGCCATTCTGATACATCGCTTCGTTTAGAGAACTCGCACACAACAATGTCACGACCATGAGGATGAGTCACCGACAGCAATGCGTTTGACAAGGAAATCGTATGCGATGCCCCAACTCCGGCAATGCGATCGACTAGCCCGTCGAAGGTCCGCTGCTGGGCAACCGTCACGTCGTCGGCCCGAACATTTGCCCAATCTTCTCTACGAGCACTCATACGGTGAATGTTCGCAAGAACGAGATCCATAATCATGGGATGCACAGAATTTTTCCCGATCGGATCATGTTCCATTCGTCAACCTCCATCGGTTTCAAATGCTATCAACTGCGATTCGGACAGGGAAAATAGTCGTCACCCTCTCCGCACGAGAAAACGCCGCACGGGCAATCATTGATGTATGGTCCACCCGGCGGGACGAAGCAACAACATGAAACATCCTGATTTGGGCACGGACGATCACAAAGGTACTCACCCTGCCCACCTGTTGGATACTCATATGTCACGCTCGCACAGTAGAAGCAGGATATCGGGCGACATGACGGACTGAGACAACCGTAACAGTAAATAGTGCACCCCAGTGCGGTCATTATACCGGTGCCAAGTGGACTGCGAAGGAAAAGTCCCGACGTGGCAACCGCGAAGGCAGTTGCCCCTTTCGCCATTGTACCGAGGAACCCGCGCCGGTTTAGCCGCTGCGCCAGAAGGTCGTGTAGGCGGTCGATTTTGGGCATTTGCCCTCCTCAGTCCGTGGAACGAATAATGCGGATTTGATACAATTGAGATTTCTCGTCTTTAGGCCTCCAATCTATAATACAGATTCCACAAGCCGGATCAGGTGAATCATCAGTGCCCAAAGCATAGCCAAGGCTAAGACCAGTCCCGTTGTCGCTGCGAGCGTGTCAAACGAAGGGAGTGGCGTGTACGATATAGACGGGAATCCCGTAATAGCTAGAGGGGGTGTTCCCGGCAGGAACATCGAACCTGCAAGGATCATGAGGCCCACGTTGCGGAACACATCGCTTAGCCCCAGGGATCGCTTCGTTGATCCAAAGCAACCACATGGCTCTGTGGAGCCTCTCGACAACTGGTGAGCTAGGTGAAGTGTGAACAGAACGAGCAGACTGATCGCGAGTAGGCTTGTGAGTCGCGGCGCTATCCCGAACAACAAGAGCGACCCGAGAGTGAGTTCCGCAGTAATTACCATCGTGGCCGGAATGTGCGCATAGCGATGAGAAACATATCCGGAGCGCGTGATCACGCGCTCCATGCTACCTGGAGTGCGCGTTTTGCGAAATCCTGCATAAAGAAGGGCAGCTCCAACGACCGTCCGCGCCGGAATCGTTACGGCTATGAGTTGTGTGTCCATCTTGCTCCCAAACGTGTTTCCCAAATGATCTCGGCCAGTTGTACGGTTTGTTCCACTGCGTTGCGCCAGGGGCGGAATCACGTGGAGTTCGGTGCTATTCGCTGCCCTCGATTCGGGCGTCCTATACTATTTAGTGCACTTCGCACGCCTTGTGAGACATCTGCAGCTGAAACTTGTCTCTGTCTCAGCTGTGCCTCAACATCGAAGCTCACCTTATGGAGGTTCGATGACGACGAGTCGTGTTGCATATCACCCCTACTAAGACTGCCATGGTACGCCAATCGAAATTGCACCTGTGCACGGTAGATGCGCTTCCGGGCCGCATACGTGGAAATACCTAGAATGTGCGCAACATCGGCACTGCCAAATCCGCCGATTGAATGCAATACGAGAGCGTCGCGCAGTTGATCGCTGAGCGAGTCAAGTATCGACTGAATGTGATCACGTTCATGCAGTTGCGACGTTGAATCGGCACACTTCAGTTCAACTGGGACGGTTCGGGACGTATCTATGAGCCAATCGAGCGATGATAGATGGCGAAGATGCATCCGCCGGCGCGCGGCAAGAAAGTTGTTGCGTGCTGTTCGAAAGAGCCATGTAGAAAGCGGACGGTCACTCGGTAACTTGTGACGACATCGAAATGCATCAAGAAAATTTTCCTGCAAGACGTCGGCAGACAATTCCGGATCTCCAGTCATATGTAAAAGATAGGTCTTCAATGAAGATTCGTATTGAATAATCAAATTTTCGAGGTCCCCAATGGAACCGGATCGCACCGCTTCGACGAGGTCGGTATCTGGAGATGGTAAGGTGGACCCTTGGAAATTCACCGGGCGACCTTCCCGCTACTCTTGGTTGGAGACGTCCTCTATCTATATAGTGCGCTTGACGTCCGAAATGGGACATCATCGCTTGCCGGGCGAGTGCCGTATTTTAGTTCCTTGCGAGACATCTCAGGGAGGCAAGAGACAGGCAGACTGCCAATGGCACTGAGGCTCTCTGCTGCTAGAGGGCCCAGAAATTTCGCCCGATGCACTTGAAGAGCCCGATACTTGCTCTTATCATGCGCTCGCTCGTCCGGTTGGCGGGAGTTGCCTCGCCTATGCGTTCTGCTAATAACGCTCTGGCTGAGCGATGGGTCGTGCCAGACATCGTAGGAGCATCTACTGCCTTGACTAAGCAGGTGCCGGGCCGTTTACGCCTATCTATTTGGTCTCCTTGGTGGGAGCAACGAGCCCAGCCCTCCTACCGCAGCACCCCATCGAAGAATGCCGTCACCCGCTGCACGTATTCATCTGGATGCAGTCTATAGGCCTGCACATGCCCGGCGTCTGGCACGAGCCAAGTGGCCTTGATGCTGGCGCCGCCGGCTTGTTCCAGCAGGCGTTCCTGTGAGAGCGGGACGACGTTGTCGGTGGCGCCGTGGATGAGCATGATGCTGCGGTCGTGCAGGTCGCGGATCGAATCGGCCGGATCGACCTGGGAGAGATCAATGCCGCGGACGAGGCGTAAAGCGAGTCGGAGGCCGGGTTGAAGCGGGTTGCGCGCGAGGAGCGGATCGGAGTTGGCATAGGCCGAGTCGGCGACAGCGGCGACGAAATCGTCAGAACTGCTCATCGCCATCAGCGTGCTGACACCGCCCAGGCTCCAGCCGATGACACCGATCGACGAGGGCGAAAACCCTTTCTGCTGAGCGAAACGTGCCGCACCGATGACGTCCCACTGTTCCTTGATGCCGTAGGTGCAGGGGACGTACGTCGATTGGCCGTGCCCGCGCAGATCAAAGAGAAGTAGGCTGTAGCCCCGCTCCCACAGTGGCCGTGCTAAGGCCAGATACGCCGCCTTGTTCCGGTAGCGCCCATGCACGAAGATCAGCACCCGATGCCCGTTCGGATTCGGAATCCACCAGCCGGTTAATCGCACGCCGTCATCCGCCGCCGAGGGGAAGGTCACATTCTCGTACTGCAGCCCTTCATCAGCCGGTGACGCGGAACCGATCGCCTGTCGGGGTGTCGTCGTGTAGTCATAGGCTTTGTATACCGAAAGCCCGGCATAGGCAGCCGTGAGCAGAATGACGATGACAACGACCGAGAGAAGCAGCCACCACCTGCGATTCACCCGAACTCCCTCCTAGCTGCCTCGTTACGTCCGTAGGGGAGGAACTTGTCTCCTCCCGTCGGTCGCCGTCGTTCCGGCGACCGCGTCCTCCCTGTTCGCCTGCAACCGACGTTTCTCCGAAGGCCATCAACCATCGGACGTGCGTGTTTCCGAATGCCCTGGAATCAAGGACACCCTGCCGGTCGAACGTCGTCGTTTCCGATGGATGATGTAGCACCCCATCTACGGGGCGCTCGGCCGGAACACCAGCGACCGACGGGAGGAGCAAGCTCCTCCCCTACGATCAAATGCGAATTCTTGTATCGTAGTGATTATACCGCAGCGAGCGCTTTCAGCACCGCATGCGCTGCGTTGTGGCCAGGGGCGCCGGTGACCTCGCCACCGGGGTGGGTGTCGGCGCCGCAGAGGTAGAGATTTTCGATTGGGGTGTGGTAGTCGCTCCAACCGGGGAGCGGGCGCTGATTGAGGAGTTGGCCGGCGATCTGGTCGATGTGGCGGATGTTGCCGTCGGTCATACCGACGCGGTGCTCGATGTCGGCCGGCGTGAAGCAGACCCAGTCGCGAATGACGTCGCGGATGTTCGGGGCGTACTGAGCGAGCGTGTCAATCAGCATCTCGCCGGCTTCATGGGCCAGTTCGTCGGTCCAGTCGCCGCCGTTGGGGTGGACCGGGGCGTATTGGACCCAAATCGACATAACATGTCCGCCGTTCGGCACGAGCGTGCGGTCGTAGACGGTGGGGATCTGGACCGACATGACCGGTGAATCAGTGATGCGGCCGTGGCTGGCGTCGTCCCACGCCTTGCGGTAGGAGTCGAGCGAGGGGCAGATCTTGATCTGGGCGAGCATGTGTGGGTCGTAGTCGCTGCCGAAGTAGGCCGAGAAGTCGGGCAGGTCATCGAGCGCGGCGTGGAACTTGAAGTAAGCGGCGTTCGTCTGAAGTCCCTCGACCTGACGGATGAAGCTCGCCGGAAGCGCGTCGCGCGGGACCATGCGCAGGAAGGTGCGCTTGATGTCGGCGTTGGAGAGAATGAGTTGGGCGCTGATCTCTTCGCCGTTTTCCAGACGCACACCGATTGCACGACCGTTCTCGATCAGGATTTCCTCGACCGTCGCGTTGGTGCGCACCGTGACGCCCTCGGCCTCGACCGAACGGCGCATCGCTTTGGTGATGCCACCCATGCCACCGACGACGATGCCGTAGTTTTCGTCGGGCGTGAAGATCGAGATCGAGGGATAGATTCCGGACAGCAGGCTGCCGGGAGCATCCAGATCGCCCGCGTCCCAGGCCCCGGAGTAGGCGGCTTTGACCTCGTCGGACTCGAAAAACTCATCGAGCAGTCCGGAAACCGAACCAAAGAGGAGCCGTTCAAGAACCGCTTCATCCGCGGTACCGGCCACGGCCGCCGTCATCTCGGCCAGCGATGGTGGCGGGGTGAGGAACCAGCGGTAGAAGAGGGCGGCGATCCGTTCGCGCAGTGCGCGATAGGCCGGCACCGCCGCCGCGTCGTGCGCAGAGATACGCGCAACTTCGGCGGCAGTCCGCTCGTTGTCGTCCCAGTTGCGAATGCTCCGGCCGTTTGGGAATGGGTGGAACGAGTGCGGGCTGAGCTGGTGCACATCGAAGCCGTGCTCGCGCAAGTCCATGTCCTCGATGATCTTTGCCTGGAGTAAGTAGCAGAGATAGGAGCAGGTCGGCGCTGAGAAGCCGGGCCAGAGCTCTTCGGTGATGACGGCGCCGCCGACAAAGTCACGCCGTTCAAGCACCAGCACCTTCAAGCCGGCGTGGGCCAGATACCAAGAGGCGACCAGTCCGTTATGACCGCCGCCAATGACCACGGCATCCCATTCTTCATCAATCATCATGCGTGCCTCCGCCGCCTGCCGCCCAGTAGGGCGCCAGCACGACTGTCATGACGACAGCAGTAGGTTTCGTCACCAGCGTAGCATGAGATGACACGTGGAGATAGTTGGGATCAAGCCAGGGTCTTGGGGTGAAGCCTCAACACCGGGCGAGGTGTCAGCCGTGGCCGGTTGCGCGCAGAACCGCATCCCTCAGCGCCTGGACCGCACGGGTATGCGGTTTCGGCTCGAGTTGCTGCCCGTCAAGGCGACGTCGCAGATCGCCGAGCGCGCGATGTTGCGTGACCGAGACGTTGTTCTCGCTCTTGCCGAGGGCGGCGGCCACCTCGCTGATCGACATTCCCTCGATGAAGCGCAGGATGATCACCTGCTGGCGGTCCGGCTTCAATTCGAGCACGGCGCGTCGCACCACATCGCAGGAATCGAGCGTCGCGACAATATCCTGTGGATCGTCCTCCGTCGCCTCCTCGCGGCCGTCCTCGCGGTGCGGTATCTCTCGAGCCAGGCGGAGCCGGCTAATCGAAAGGTTCCCGGCAATCGTCAGCAGCCAGGCTTGAAACGGCGCGCTGCCGCGCCGATAGCGTCCAATCGCCTGCCAGGCGCGCAGGAAGGTCTGCTGGGCCATGTCCTCGGCGTCTGCTCGGTTCCCCATGTAGTAGTAACAGTGCCGGTAGACGCGATCGACATGACGCGAATAGAGCGCGGCAAAGGCGTCCCCGTCACCCTCGATCGCCTGATCAACGAGTACGGACTCGTCGAGACCTGCCGCGGGGTACGACGCAGCCGACGGCGAACGCTCGCCGGCTGCGCTTGTGGGAGAGAGTTCCATCGCCACGTTAGTCCCCTCCGTGCCCTTTGCCGCCTCCATGTGAATGATTGTTGGCGCCGCCAGTCGTTGGCGTCGTGACTTGTGCTGCTTCCGGTGTCGTTTCCGGCGTCGTCTCCGGAGCGGCTTCCGGCGCGGGTGTCGACGTACCGTGCGCGACGCTGCTTACATCGTGGCCGTGATTGTCCGTGGCAACGTCCTTGACCTGCTGACCATGATTCTCGCCTGTTTCCGGCGTGCTTTGCGCCGCGCTGGAAACATCCTGACCGTGGCTGGTCTCGGGCGTCTGTTGAGCTGTACTGGAGACGTCACTGCCATGATTGTCGGTGTTCTGGGATGGTGCATTGCTATTACTGCTCGTGCTCGTACCCGTCGCGGCGTTGCTCGTCTCGGTCGGTGTCTCCGTGCCGCTCGCCTCGGTTGCCGTCGCGGTGTCTGAAGTGCTGGTTGCGGTGACCGACTCCGAAGTACTCGTCTCGGTGGCAGTTTCGGTGCCGCTGGTCGCGGTTGGGGTGCCCTTATTGTGACCATGATTATCACGAGCGACATCCCGCACCTGTTCGCCATGATTCTCACCCGGCTGTGGGGTTGCTTTGGCGACAGCTGAGACGTCTGCACCATGGTTGTCCGGATGTGTGGGAGTTGCCCCCGGAGTACCGAAGAGTTCAGCGTTCCCCGACATCAAGCCATCAGGATTGGACGGCGGACCGAACATATGGCGCATGCCGGTCGCGACCGTCGACATCGTGCCGCTCATCCCGCCGGGGCCGGCGAGCGCTGGAATCACCAGGAGTAGCGAGAGGCAGGTCGCCAGCGCGACGGTGGCGAAGCGCCGTGAAACGGGCAGCCGAATCGCCAGATGTCCTTTGCCCGCCGCTTTGATCACTCGCGCCTGGCAACGCGCCCGAAACTCCGGCGTTGGTACCGAGCCCGCGTCCGCGTCGAATCTCCGGGCCGATTGCTCAAGCGCCTCGATGATGGAATCGTATTCACTCATTGGCGTTTCTCCGAGTAGTGTCCAACCATATACCCGGAAAACGCGTTGGGCCGGAAAACCTTACAATGAAGGGTCCCGATCTTCATAGTACTTTGAGGCTATTCTCCGCGTGAGCGGAAAGAGTAGCTACCCGTGATAGGGCAACGTTCAGATAGCTGACGAACTATCACTCAGTTTGGCGAGGACACTGGGGTGACCTAGGCGCCATCGATCGAACTGGTAGTAATGCCGACCTTGGATAGGGGGACGCAAGGTCACATCCCGATCAACCGACAGGTGATCGCGGTTGCCATCAACGTACCGGGGCCGTCGGCACCTGGACTCCGGATCGGCGCCGCCAGAACCTCCGACCGTTTCTTTGGTGAATGGGGCGCGATGACAACGAATCGCGCCCATACGGTCGAGCGATGCTGAGCTCTGGCTAGGCGTCGTGCAGGCGGAAGAAGACGTCGGGGCGGCCCTGGCCGCCATCGACCGGGATATTGGCGCCATTGATCCAACTTGCGCGCTCGGAGAGCACGAAGGTCACGACGTTGGCAATCTCCTCGGCGGTGGCGAGTCGTCCCCAGGGAAATTCGTTCTGCTCGAACTCGCCGAATACGTCCGGCTGCTGCTCGCGAAAGCGCTCCCAGCCGCCACCGGGGAAGATCGTTGAACCAGGGCTGACGGTGTTGACACGAATCCGCTGAGGCGCCAGCTCCCAGGCAAGCGAGCCAGAAAGGAAGATCTCGGCCGCTTTGGCGGTGCCGTACTGCGAGCGCGGGCCGGGCCGCCAGCCGGAGATCGAGGCGATCGTGACGATGCTGCCGCCCCCTCGTTGCTCCATCGACGGCGCCACGGCGTGAATGGCGCGTACCGCATGGAACAGGTTCATCTCGAATGTCTTGATCCAGTCACTGACGGTCAGCGTGCGGAATGTCTTGCCGGATGTGCCGCCGACATTCGCGACGAGCAAATCGGCGCCGCCCAGCGCGCTGATGCTCTCGTCGACGAAGCGCTCGACCTCACCCGGCGCGGTCACATCGGCGGCGACCCCGCACGCCCGTACACCGAGCGCTTTCAGCTCGTCGACCGCCTTTTCGACATTATCGGTACCGCGTCCACAAATCGCGACATCGCAGCCTTCGGCCGCCAGCGTCAGCGCCGTCGCGCGACCAATACCGCGACTGCCGCCGGTGACGAGCGCGACCTTCCCCTTCAGCCCGAGATCCATCTTCCACCCCTGTTCCGATGAGCGAATCGTCTGCCGTTCGGTTGTTCGGTCTGATCAGTTCGCCGATCATAGCACCCCTGCCGCATCTCGCCTACGTTCCGTGAATCCGTGGGAGAATACGACCAGGCAACGTCCGATACGACGGGAGGAATCATGGCGATGAGTCGGGATGAAATCTGCTTCATGGATGCGGTCGATCTGGCGGCGCGCATTCGCGATAAGGAATTGTCGGCGCGAGAAGTGATGGCGGCACATCTGGAGCAGATCGCGCGGGTCAACCCGAAGGTGAACGCGATCATTACCCAGATTTCCGATGACGAGGCGCTGGCGCTGGCCGACGCAGCGGACGCGAAGCTTGCAAGCGGCGCGGCGCTGGGGCCACTCCATGGCCTGCCGATCGCGCACAAAGACCTGGCTTCGACCAAGGGGATGCGCACGACGCAGGGCTCGCCGCTGCATGCCAACGACATTCCGGACGTCGATGCGCTGATCGTTGAGCGACTGAAAAAGGGCGGCGCGCTGACGATCGGCAAGACGAACGTGCCGGAGTTCGGCGCTGGTTCGCAGACGTTCAACCCGATCTTCGGTGCCACGCTCAATCCGTACGACCTGACGAAGACCTGCGGTGGCAGTAGCGGCGGCGCGGCGGTCTCGCTCGCCTGCGGCATGGTGCCGATCGCCGACGGGAGCGATCTCGGCGGCTCGCTCCGCAACCCGGGCAATTTCAATAACATCGTCGGCTTCCGTGTTTCGCCTGGCCGGGTGCCGAACTGGCCTTCGAGCCTCCCCTGGTGGCCGCTCAGCGTGGTCGGCCCGATGGCGCGGACGGTGCGCGATGTGGCGCTGATGCTGACCGCCATCGCCGGTCCGGACCGCCGGTCGCCGATCGGGATCGAGCAGCCGGCCAGCCTCTTCGCGCAACCGCTGGAGCGTGATTTTGCCGGTGTGCGCGTCGCCTGGAGCGCCGATCTCGGCGGACTGCCGGTCGACCCGCGTGTCACCAATGCGCTCGAAAGCCAGCGGCACGTCTTCTCGGAGCTGGGGTGCGCGGTCGAGGAGGCGACGCCCGATTTCACGGATGCCGAGGAGATCTTCCAGACGTTGCGCGCCTGGAGTTTCGCCCTGGCGCACGAAGCTGATCTCCGCGACCATCGCGATCAGCTCAAAGATACCGTCATTTGGAACACCGAACAGGGTCTGCCCCTGACTGGGATGGATGTCAGTAAGGCCGAAATGAAGCGCGGGCAGCTCTATGCGCGTATCACCGAGTTTCTAGAGACGTACGAATATCTGCTCTGCCCGGTGAATCAGGTGCCGCCGTTCGACGTGACGATCCCCTACGTGACCGAGATCAACGGCGTCGAACTGGATAACTACATCGCCTGGATGCGCTCATGCTACTACATCACCGTCACCGGTCTACCGGCGATTTCCGTTCCCTGTGGTTTCACGCCGGAAGGATTGCCGGTCGGCATCCAGATCGTCGGGCGGCATCACAACGACTTCGGCGTGCTACAACTCGCCTACGCCTTCGAGCAAGCGACGCAGGTTGGACGGCGGCGGCCACCGGTCGTGGAGTAGCTGGGCGGATAGGACAATTCGGCTATCATCGCACGATTCGAAGTGGCCTATAGTTTCATTGGACTTCGAATCGTGCGGCTGGTGACCTCGTTCGATGCTGGTGGAATCATCGGACGTGACCCCCGCGGAACCTGAGAAGAGGGGTGTTGGGTGGAGCAGGGCGAGCGAGCGTTTCGGCCATTGAGTGTTTCCGATCTGATCGATGAGACGTTCCGCGTCTTCCGGCGCCATTTCCTCCTTTTCGTCAAGATCGGCGCCGTGCTGATGATCCCGATCGGATTGATTGAGATCATCCAGCAGATCGCCGTCCACCAGCATCCAGATGATCTCGAATTCAATCTGCTCACATCAGGCCTCGTCGGGCTGGTTCGTGCCATCGTCTATCTCGCGGTGCTGGCGGCGATCATCTACACGATGTCCGAAATCCGGATGGGACGACAGCCGACGGTTGGCGATGCCTATAACGACGGCATGGAACGCTTCCTCTCGATCATCTGGATCGCGTTTCTGTACGCGCTGCTGCCGGGGCTCATCGCGATCACGATTATCGGCGTGCCGTTCGCGATCTATCTGGGACTCGCCTGGATTTTCGGGTTGCATGCCGCGGTGATCGAAGGAAAGCGAGGCATGGCGGCGCTGTCGCGCAGCCGCTCGCTGGTCAAGGGTCACTGGTGGCGCGTGCTCGGGATCTATCTCCTCATCTCGATCATCGTGGCGATCATCAGCGTCATCTTCTCGGCACCAAACGTCGTTCTGAGCGCGATGCTGGCGCTCGGCCGTGATGGTGAAACCTTCCGCATTCTCGGTTCGGTGGTCAGCGTGATCTTCAGCACGGCCGGCACGATCATCACCGGTCCGATCATCTATATCGCCTCCGTCCTGCTCTACTACGATCTGCGAGCGCGCAAGGAAGGACTCGATCTGGAGATGGTGGCAAATCAGACCGAGACGATGGCACGCTCCGCTTATCCTCAGATGTGACGTGCCGCTCAAGTCACACTCGTTCCACCGGCTTTTGGGGGTTTGCCTCACGCTCGGCTTCGTTCTGCTGCTCATCGCGGCGCATCCGGCCGGGGCCACGTCGCTAAATCTGGACGCCTACCATCAGGTCGTACAGACCGCATTGAACGATCTTCAGAGCGGCCACCGGTCACCGGGCCAGGTGGCCACGACGTTGAAGTCGATCAACACCGTAAGGCTGCCGGACGGTTCCACGGTGGAGCCCGATCTTGCGGCCATCGTCGACGACTTGCAGCCTCCGGTCGATCAGGCGGACGCCGTCGCGCGACTGACGGCGCTCCTCGCTCAGTTCGATCAATCTGGGCGGCCGGGTGCAACAAATCCAGACGACGCGACCGCCCGCCTCGAGCGTGTGCTGGCGCGCTCCGAGTTCAAGCCAGCCGCCGGCGCCAAACCACAGACGTTCGCCGGCTGGCTGCTGCATCAGATCGGTTGTGTACTCGCGCCGCTGCTGCAACCCGTCGGCCGGTTGTTGCTCAACGTCATCGACCGGCTCACGCCATCGCAGGCGCTCCGAACGATCGTTGCGGTCGTGATCGGCATCATCGCACTGGCAGCGCTCGGCGTCTGGGCGGTGCGCGGACTGCGGCGCGGATTCGCGCCGGGCGTGGCACGACTCCCGTTTGTCGCACCCGGCGAACGCTTGAACGCGGTTGATCTGCTCCAGGAGGCCGAAGAACTGGCGGGAAAACGCTCCTATCGCCTGGCGATTCGAGCGCTCTACCTGGCGGCGCTGCTCCGACTGGATGAGCGCGGCGCGCTGTCGTTCGACCGCGCGTTGACGAATCGCGAGGTGTTGACCAATGCCGGCAAACAGGGGAGCACCGTGCTGGTCGAACGCCTGGCACCGTTGGTCGAGCGTTTCGATCGCCACTGGTATGGCGCGGTTCGCTGCACCGAAGATGACTATCGCGAGTTCTCACGGTTAAGTGCCTGGGCCTGGGAGTCGACATGATGGGTCGCCTGCGACACCGTCGCTTGCTGCCGGCCGTCCTCATTGTCGTATTGCTGCTCATCGCGCTGCTGTCGGCGATCTCGGCGGCGCGCCAGAAACCAACCGAAGAGCCGAAGGCGTACCCGGAGTACAACGTCCATTCAGCGGCGCCGGACGGCACGCGAGCGCTGTCACTCTGGCTGCGCGATCTCGGCTATGCGCCGCGTACCCTGGAGTACGAGCCATTTCGGCTGCGCGCGGACGACGGCGTGCTCTTCATCCTTTTTCCGACGCTCGATGCCAGCGACGCGCAGATGGCGGATATCGACGCATGGGTGCGTCAGGGTGGGACGCTGGTGCTGGCGGTCGATCGCCCGAATTCGTTGCTGGGGCATTTTGGCGCGCTGCTGACACCGGACTACCCGCGGTCGCTCAGTATTGTGCCGGTCCAACCGCTACTGGACCGGCCGCCAGTGCAACCGACAGATGTCGATAGCTACGGCCGATTAATCTTGCTCGATCCGGCCTGGGTGCCGCTGCTCGGGCAGGGTGGGGATCGTCCGCTGATCGCCGCCACCATGACGCTCGGGTCGGGGCGGGTTGTCGCACTGACGACTGGTGATCCGTTCAGCAACGCGGGCCTCACCCAGCCGGGGAACGCGGCGTTCGTGCTGAACCTGCTGAACGGCGTACCGGCGGGGAGCGGTGTCGCCATCGACGAGTATCATCACGGCTTCACCGAACAGGGAACGCTCGGCTACCGGCTGGTCCACCAGCCGTGGGGCTGGGCACTGATCTTCCTGGTCCTGACCGGCTTCGTCTATCTCGTGCTTAGCGGCCGGCGCTTCGGCAGCGTCGTGACGCCGTATGTTCAGGGAACGCGCCGGGCACGGGCCGAATACGCGACGACCCTCGCCGCGCTATTGCAGCAAGGTGGCCACCGCGCGTGGCTGCGCGATCAATATCTCGATCAGCTGAAGCGACGGTTGGGCGCGCGTTTTCGCCTTCGAAGCAGTGCGACGACGCCCGAGTTCGTAACACAACTCGTGGAGCGAGCGCCGGGAGCGGCGGCGCTGGCGGAGCCGTTGCGGCGGCTTGATGCTTCACCGGTTCCCGATGAGCAGACGCTGATCAGCTTGATCCGTGAGACGGAACAGATCGCGACAGAATTGATCGATCGAAGAGCGCTGAGGAGCGAGGGATGATGGAATGACCAATACGAAGGCAATTCGCGATCGAATCGTGGCCGAGGCGGGACGAGCGATCGTTGATCAGGAGGAGACGATCGAGCTGCTCTTCGTAGCCCTCCTGGCGGGCGGCCACGTACTGCTCGAAGGCGTACCCGGTACGGCCAAAACGCTGATGGCCAAGACGCTGGCGCTTCTGCTGCGCGCCGACTTCACGCGCGTGCAGTTCACGCCCGATCTGATGCCGTCCGATATCCTCGGCACGAGCGTCTTCGATCTCAGCTCAAGCCGTTTCTATCTGAAACAGGGTCCAATCTTCACCAATTTCTTACTGGCCGATGAAATCAACCGCTCACCGGCTAAGACGCAGGCGGCGCTGCTGGAGGCGATGGAAGAGCGGCAGGTGACGCTCGACGGCACCCGCTATCCGCTGCCCGATCCGTTCATTACCATCGCCACGCAGAATCCGATCGAATATGAAGGAACCTACCCGCTGCCCGAGGCGCAGATCGACCGCTTCCTTTTTAAGATCCTGGTTGACTACGGGAGTGCGGAAGCGGAGCAAGAAATTCTGAATCGCTACCATCACGGCTTCGATGCGCGCTCGCTCGACGCGCTCCGGCTTGAACCGGTGCTTGGGCCGGACGATCTCGCCGCGCTTCGCGCCCAGATACGGACGGTCGCCGTCGATCCGGGTGTTATTGCCTACATCACGCGGATCGTGCGCGAGACGCGGGAGTCACGCGATATTCGCCTCGGTGCCAGCCCGCGTGCGGCGATCGCGCTGCTGATCGGGAGCAAGGTGCTGGCGGCGCTCGATGGTCGTGACTTCGTGTTGCCGGATGATGTCAAGCGACTGGCGCTGCCGACATTGCGCCATCGGATCGTACTGCGACCGGAGGTTGAACTCGAAGGCATGTCGGCTGATATGGTGATTGACCACGTCCTCGCGGCGATCGAAGTGCCACGCTAGATGTCGTTCATACCGGCCCGGCGCCTGTTCCTGCTCAGCGCATTGACCGCGCTGCCGCTGGCGCTCGGTTCGTTTTACCGTCCGCTGCTGATCCTCGCCTTGCTCTACCTGTTGGCGCTGGCGATCGTCGTGTTCTTTGACGTGCGGCACGGTCCGCGGCGCAACGACTTGACGGTCGAACGGGGGCACGACCAGCGCCTCTCGCTCGGTGAGCCCAATACGGTAACGCTCCATGTACGCTGGAAACGGGGCGCGAGCGGAAGCCGGCACCGGTTCTGGCTGCGCGATGAGCCGCCGCCCGAAATCCCCGGACCGGAACCGCTCATGGATGGATTGATCGAGCCGGGCGGTGACTGGCAGGGGCGGTACGAACTGCGGCCGGTACGCCGCGGCAATTACGCGTTCGGCGCGGTCTGGCTTCGTATCGAGACGCCGCTGCGGCTGATCGTGCGGCAGTTCAGCTATCCGCTTGTTGAGCCGGCCCATGTCTATCCGAACCTGCGTGCGATCCAGCGTTACGACCTGCTGGCGCAGCGCGGAAGACTGGCCGAACTCGGCGTCCATCGCACGCGCTACCTCGGGCGCGGCAACGAGTTCGAGCGGCTGCGCGATTACCAGCCGGACGACGAGTACCGGCGTATCAACTGGAAGGCGACTGCCCGGCGCAATCGACCGATCACGATCGAATACGAGACGGAGCGCAGTCAGAGCGTGCTCCTGCTACTCGATAGCGGCCGGCTGATGGGTTCGCCGGTGGGTGATCTGGATAAGCTCGATCACGCCCTCAACTCGGCGCTCTTACTCGCCTATGTCGCTTCGAAGATGGGTGATCGGGTCGGCGCGCTTGCCTATGCCGATCGGGTGCGCGCCTTTGTGCCACCGGCGCGCGGTGATCAGCAGTTTCAACTCCTG
The DNA here is from genome assembly GCA_937891245.1 of uncultured Thermomicrobiales bacterium. Taxonomy (GTDB): domain Bacteria; phylum Chloroflexota; class Chloroflexia; order Thermomicrobiales; family Thermomicrobiaceae; genus CALAGB01. The sequence continues at coordinate 16,876 of CALAGB010000185.1, forward strand.
CTTGAGGCGCTGCACGCACTCCGGTCGCAGCCGGTCGAATCCGATCCGCGACGCATGGTCGCGACGCTGACCGCGCGCCAGTCGCGCCGATCGCTCGCCATTCTCTTCACCGACCTGGCGGCCGAGATCGACGTCGACGCGCTCGTTGCCAGTCTGAGCCTGCTGGCGCGCCGTCACCTTGTGGTGGTGGCCAGCCTGAGTGATCCCGACCTCATGGCAATGGCCGAACGCCTGCCGGACGATTCGCGACAGGCCTACGAAGCAGTCGTCGCACGCCGTCTCCTCGACGAGCGCCGTGCGCTTCTGGAACGCCTGGAGCGAGCCGGCATCGCGACGTTGCAGGGTTCGCCCGAATCACTCACCCCGGCCGTCATCAATCACTATTTGGAGACGAAAGCGCGGTCGCAGCTATGAACGATTTCGCGACAGGTCGATGAATCGGTGTACAAGGCGGGTGGTGTGGGCGAGCGGGTGCTGAATGGGCGAGTGTGTGCCGGGGAAACGGGATGGAACGGGTGCCGCCTGAACGGTGCGCCGAGCGCCAGCAATGGCGGCCCTACGGATGGGGCGCCGGCTCCCTTCCGGCGAGGAGCAGGTAGCTGTAGAGGAGGATAAGCGCGAACGCGCCGATAATGAACTTCGCGAGGTTGGGGATGCCGCTGGGAGAGACGAAGCCTTCGAGCGTCCCGGCGATCATCAGGAGTGGGACGCAGCCGAAGAGGAGCGGAATGGCGCGTAGGGCGGAGCTGGTCAGAGCGGCCCGTCGTGAGATGAGACCCGGCCGAAGCAGGGCATGGCCGATGCGCAGGCCGGCACCTCCGGCGATGAAGATGACGGTCATCTCGATGCCGCCGTGCGGTGAAACAAAGCTGATGAGCGAGCCACCGAGCCCATGCTGGATCGCAAGACCGGCCGTCGCGCCAAGCACGATGCCGTTCTGCACCAGCACCAGCAGCGTCACCAGCCCAAAAGCGATACCGCCCGCGAAGGCGAAGATTGCGACGCGAATGTTGTTGGTCATGATGAACGAGGATGCTAGCCCACGTTCGCCACGGCCGATCTCCATCCAACTCTGGCCCTGCTCGATCTTGTCGACCAGCTGGCCGGGTGGCAGGATGATGCGACCGACCGTCGGATCTGCCAGCGTCAGGATCAGCGCCAGGAGGAAGGGGAGCGCCAGCGCGGCGAACGCGACCGCCGTGTATGGCCGCGCTTCGCGGAAGGCCCGCGGGAAGCCGCGCCGCACGAAGTGCGTAACCGACTGCCACTGGCCTGTCGAACGATGATAGACCGCCGGATGCGCGCGACCGACCAACTGTTCCAGATAGTGCCGCACGCGTTCGTGCGGGAAATCGCGGCGCGCGATCGCCAGGTCCGAGGTGACCTGCCGGTAGTGCCGGCCAAGCGCTTCGACTTCGCTGGCCGAGAGCGGTTGCCGACGCCGCCCGCGCGTCCGTTGTAGTAACGCTTCAAGCTCTTGCCAGCGTTCGCGCCGTTCGCGAATGAACAGATGAGGATCAGAGGAAGCCGTCAATGGAGACACCACCATCTCAGACCTATGAACGCTATCGCTTCGAAACGCCGGAGCAGATCGAGGTGTCGTACGACGTCGCTGGGATCGGCTCACGCTTCATCGCGGCTTTGCTCGACACGATCATCATCAGTATCGCCTTCCTGATCATCCTGATCCCCGGCACCTTTGGCGCGACCTTCATGATTGGGTTGTTACTCTCCGCGTTTGGACGGTCAACCGATGGTCTGGAAGTCTGGGTCTTCGCGGGAACCGGTCTGCTCAGCTTCTTGATCATCGCCTTCTACTACGTGCTTTTCGAGGCGTTCTGGCATGGACAGACGCCGGGCAAACGGCGGCTTGGCGTGCGCGTGATTCGTGAGGGCGGCCATCCGCTCACCTTTTCAGGCTCGATGACGCGCAATCTGATCCGCCTTATTGACTTCCTTCCAGTCTATTATGTGATCGGCATCCTCGTCATCTTCATCGACCCAAAATCACGACGTTTGGGGGATCTGGCGGCCGGTACGATCGTTATCAAGGAGCAAAAGGACGTCAAGCTCGACACGCTGGAGATCGACACCCGCCTTCCCCAGACCTATTCATTCGACACCTCCGACCAGCCGCGCCTGCCGATCCGCGACGCGCATCGCCTCGATGCCGATGACCGCCGCCTGCTCCGCGAATATCTGCAACGTCGTCCGACGTTGCCGCCCGACGCCGCCGGCCGCATCGCCGGCTCGCTCGCCCGGGCCTTCGCCCTCAAGCTGCACCACGACCTCGACGGCGAACTCCCCGAGCGCTTCCTGCTGCGGTTGGCGCGGGCGGTGGAAGAAGCGGAATAGAGGCTGTCCACCATTCTGCGACCCGGCGCGGTGTTCGAATCGACTATGCTTGGTTGCGAAGGCGACAGAGCCGCGTTCGATCGTATGAGCGTGTACCACGGAGATCGGCCTCCATTGGCAGCCATAGATGACAATCAATTGAACGAGCGGATGCGATTTCTGCAGTCGGTCCGGCTTTTCAAGGAGCTTACCGAACCGACGCTGCTCGAAGTAGCGCGGCGCTGCCGGTTGCGACGGTTCGAGCGCGGCGCCTTCGTCTTCTTCGAGGGAACCCGAGCACGAGCGGTCCAGGTGCTCTATACCGGCCGCGTCAAGGTGGTGCGCGAAACCGACGACGGGCGAGAAGTCATTATCCGCATCATTCAACCGGGTGAGATCTTTGGTGGTGCCGGTGGCTGGGGGCGCGAGGTCTATCCGGCAACGGCGGTCACGCTGGAAGACTCACGAATTCTGGAACTTCCATCTGACGAATTCGCCTCACTCGTTGAAGATCACCCCGATTTCGCGATGGCGATGGTTCGCGAGCTGGCGGTGCGTTTGCGCGAAGCCGAAGGACGCATTTTGGAGCTTCAGACCGAGCGTGTCGAGCGACGCATCGCGCGCACGCTTCTTCGGCTGGCGAACAAGACCGGCACCAAGACGGAGCGCGGCATCGAGATTGGCGTACCGCTGTCGCGCCAGAATCTGGCCGATCTCTGTGGTACGACCCTCAGCACCGCCAGCCGCGTGCTCAGCGCCTGGGACCGTGCGGGCATCGTCATCGCGGAGCGGGAGCACGTCACCATTCGCCATGCGCACCAACTCGTCGCGATCGCCGAAGACATCGCCGAGAACGAGTGACCGGCGCCGAGACGCGCCCATGTCATCCTGAACCGTCGTGAAGGATCTCGTTTTTTCCCACACGGGTTGCTCTCGGAAGCGTGTGAGAGGCTCCTCGCTGCATCTCAGAGTGACCAGTGAGCCGGCTGATCGTTCCGTTAGTTTGTTCCTCGACAAAGACGCGTCTCTGCTCGGTTGCCATGCTAGATACGGGCTCTGTCCTGCGGGCGATCCGAGTAGCGATCCCCCTATTTCTACTCGGATCGCCCCTCCTCATTGGTGGTTCATGCGTGATGCGCTCCGGCGCGCCACGCGAAGGGAATTGTCTATCCGTGACCTATGTGATCGCGGAGCCATGTATCGGTGTCAAGGACGGCTCATGCGTTGAGGTCTGTCCGGTCGACTGCATCCATTCGGATGACGAAGCCGGTCAGTACTACATCGACCCCGATGAGTGCATTGACTGCGGCGTCTGCGCCGAGGTTTGTCCGGTCGAGGCGATCTTCTTCGAAGATGATCTGCCGGAACAGTGGGCGACGTTCTTGGGGATCAATCGCGACTACTTCGCGAAAGCTCCTCATTGACCAATACGTGGCGTTCGGCCAGGGAAGCAGCCGCCACGGCGGCTGCTTCTTCTTCGCCATGATTCCGCATTCGTTCCTCGAATCCACCGCCGTTTGCGCCAGCGCAAAGACTCGTGCTGCCCGAACAGCCAAGATTGCCGTGACGCCGAGTTGAGGCGGTTGAAGATGGGTTTGTCCAGATGAGTAGAAGCAACGCGATTACCGGCGAATCGAACGTTGACGAATTGATGACGCAGTTTCCCGCGACGGTGAACGTCTTTGTCCATCGGAGAATGCTTTGCCCCGGCTGTCTCGCGGCTCGGTTCGAGACGCTCGAAGAGGTCTGCCGGATCTATCGCATACCACTGCAACCGATGCTCGCCGAATTGCGGGTTGCCGCCAACCGGGAAGGAACCAGCGCATGAACGATCCGGCGGTGAACCGCCCAACTGTTGCCAGCTTCGCCGATCTCTTTAGCGAAGAGACGGTGATCGAAGCGTTGCGTGACGTCTATGACCCGGAACTGGGCGTCAACATCATCGATCTCGGCCTCGTCTACGGTGTCGAGATTGATGGGCCCGACATTCACATCATCATGACGCTCACGACGCCCGGTTGCCCGTTGCACGACATGTTGACCGAAGCGATCGACGACGCCTTGCACGTCTACCTCGGGACGACCGGGAAGGTCGAC
>CALAGB010000186.1 GCA_937891245.1 uncultured Thermomicrobiales bacterium
ACCATGCCCATGACCATGCTCACTAGCGCGCTGTCGCTGCTGTTGCAGCCGTCGTGGAATCCGGTTGAGACGCTGCGTCTGCTGCTCGAATACCACTTCATGCAGAACGCCTTTCTGGCGGGGACGTTCATCGCTCTGCTGGCCGGGCCGGTCGGCTATTTCATGGTGCTGCGTGGACAGAGCTTTCTCGGCCATGCGCTCTCGCACGTCGGTTTTGCCGGCGCAGCGGCTGCCGTCTGGCTTGGCATTTCGCCGGTGGTCGGACTGCTTGCCTTCGGCGCGCTGGCGGCGCTCGGCATCGGCGCGCTCGGTGAACGCGGTGGAAAACTTTCGGTCGAAAGCGACATCGCCATCGGCACGGTGCTCGTCTTCAGCCTCAGTTTGGGACTGCTTTTCATCCGGCTGGCATCATCGTACGCCGCGAATATCTACGCCTTTCTCTTTGGGACGGTACTCGGCATCAGCGACGACGATGTGCTCCTGATCGCGGCCATGGCGCTGCTCGGGCTGCTCGTGCTGGCTGCGATCGCGCGGCCGCTTCTCTTCGTATCGGTCGATCCGGAGGTCGCGGCGGCGCGCGGCCTGCCGGTGCGACCGCTCGCCTACGCTTTTCTGCTCTTGCTGGCGCTCTCGGTGGCAGTGGCGGTACAGGTGATCGGCGTGTTGCTCATTTTCGCGTTGCTGGTGACACCGGCGGCGACCGCCCAGCAACTGACGACGCGTCCGGCGCCCGCCATCGCCCTTTCGACCGCTTTGGCGCTGATCGTCATCTGGCTCGGGCTGGCCATCGCCTATTTCACCGACTACCCGGTCGGCTTCGTCGTCACGACGATCGCCTTCGTGTTCTATCTGATCGCGCGGGCACATCGTGAACGGCAGTCGAACGCCTGGCGAGCGGCGCCGAGCGCGCAGGTGGGCGGCGTGCGATGATCGAGATGTGGCAATACGACTTCATCCGGCACGCCATGCTGGCCGGCAGCGCGCTGTCGATCGTGGCCGGTCTGATCGGCTATTTCGTCGTTGCGCGTCGTCTCATCTTCACCAGTGACGTCCTGTCGCATGTTGCTTTTCCGGGTGCACTCATCGCGATTATTCTCGGCGTCAATCCGCTCCTCGGCGTCTTCGGCTTGGCCTTGCTGACAGCGCTCGGCATGGGTATGCTCGCCGGTTCGTCGCGCGCCAATGATGTGACTACAGGCACGCTGCTCGCCTGGGTGCTCGGCATCGGCGTGCTCTTTCTCAGCATCTACTCCTCGGGGAGTAGTGGGGCGAACAGTTCAGCCGGGATCAACGTTCTCTTCGGTTCGCTCTTCGGCATCCAGGCGCGTGTGGCGTGGGTCGTCGCGATCGTGAGCGTACTGACGGCTGTTGTGCTGCTCGCCATCGCCCGGCCGTTGCTCTTCGCCTCGCTCGATCCGGCCGTCGCGGCCTCGCGGGGCGTACCGGTGCAGCTGCTCAACGTCATCTTTCTGATCCTGCTGGCGATCACGATTGCCGAGGCGGTGCAGGCGGTCGGCGCGCTTCTCCTGTTCGCGCTGCTGATTACCCCGGCGGCGATCGCCCGGCGTCTGGTGTACCGGCCGTTCGCGGGGCTGTTTCTCTCGGCGCTGCTATCGCTTTTGTTCACCTGGGCCGGGATCACGCTCGCGTACTACTTCCCCTATCCGGTTAGCTTCTGCCTCACGGCGCTCGTCTTTGTGACCTATGTGGGTGTTGTCGTTGTGCAACGTCTGCTCCGGCGGCGCCTCTATCGACACCAGGCGCGGCCCGCCAATGCGGCCGTCTGATGCGCGATTTGTCGTAATCCCCGCCCGATTGCGAAAGGTTCCCGACACACCGCCCCCTTACGCTGTGTAAGAATCGTGTCAATCGCGCGAGCATAGCGCGCATCATTTCCTCGGGATAGGCGTAGATCCATGCACTGGCAACGTAGAACGACGCTCATGATCGGAATAGCAGCACTGCTGGTAGTGCTGGCGGGCGGGAGTGCCTGGGCGGCGGGATTGATGCCGTTCGCCAATCGCGACACGACCGTTCACGGCACGGCGTACAATGCGAACACCGTGGCTCCCGAATTCACCCTGGATGCCGCCGGTAACAAGCCGGTGTCGCTCAGCGATTATCACGGCGACGTCGTGATGCTCTATTTCGGCTACACCTATTGCCCCGATATCTGCCCGACGACGCTGGCTACCCTGGCGCGCGCGCGTCAGGCGCTCGGCCCGAAGGCGGATAAGGTGCAGGTCATCATGATCACGGTCGATCCGCAGCGAGATACGCCCGACCGTTTGAACGCCTATGTCCAGAAGTTCGATCCAAGCTTCATCGGCCTGAGCGGCTCGCTCGATCAGATCAAGCAGGTGGCGTCTGAATACGGGATCTACTTCCAGGCGCAGAAACCGAACGCCAATGGCGGCTATGCTGTCGATCACACGGCCGCAGTGATCGCCATCGATGGGCAGGGTAAGCAGCGGTTGCTCGAGTCGTATGGTACGACCAGCGACCAGTTCACTGCCGATATCAAGACGCTGCTGCGCTGAGAAGGAGATCGGGTGTCACTCAGATTCGTGCGAACGCTGCTGATCGCCGGCGGGATCATCGTCGTCGCGCTCCTCGTTGCCGCATGCGGTTCGGAAGACGCCAGCCCGACAGCCTCCGGCGGCTCCGCCAGCGCGGGTGATATCGTCGTCTCCGATGCCTGGACCCGGCCGATGACCGCGTCGATGGCGGGGATGTCGATGCCGAGTGGTACGCCCGGTTCGATGGATATGGGCAATATGACGATGCCGAGCGCGAGCCCGATGGCGATGGACATGAGCGTTACCGATGCCGTCTACTTCACGATCAAGAACAACGGCAAGACGGACGATCATCTGCTGTCGGCCGCGTCGGATGTCGCCGGATCGACCGAGATGCACCAGTCGACGCTGGCGAATGGTATTTCGTCGATGAAGCCGATCAGTTCGGTCGACGTTCCGGCGGGTGGTTCGGTGTCGTTCGACCCGGGGAACTATCATGTCATGTTAATCGGTCTGCATCGCGACTTGAATGTTGGTGATCAATTCGATCTCACCCTGACGTTCAAGCAGGCCGGCGCGGTTAAGGTTTCGGTCGAGGTGCGTCCGAACTAGCGTGCCTCGTTCGTTGAAGCAGGTTGGGTGCCGGCGTTGTATGCATGGCAGCCAGGGCAGAGAACCAACACGCTTTCTCGTTCTGCCGGCGGACTCTTGCTCGTTTCGGCGCTCATCACTGGACTCCTAAATTTCCCGTCAACCTGTCATTGTGGAGCGGAAATTCCGCACCCGCACTCGCTTTTCCTGCTCGCCGAGCACCATCACCATCACGACGGCACGATCGAGGACGTTGACGACGAGCAAGGACACGTACATGGCACCGTGGCGCCGCGACCGAGGGAACTCGCCGCGCGCGGGCCGATCGCTCAGGCGGCCACACCGGAGGGCGTGGCCGGTGAGCAGATTAGTCTTGCGATCGAAGAACTTGCCCCAGCTGCCCGGTCGGGCGTGTCGGAGCGGTTTGTCTGGCCGCTCCATTTCCCGTTAGCGGGCACCGGCGAACCACCCGAGCCACCGCCTCCGCGTTCACCGATCAACTTCGTTTGACACGCTATGAATGAAGGAGGTTCTACATGTCGAACAGACGCCGATTACCGGTATGGCCGTTGCTGGGGGCGACCGTCGCCCTGATCGCGCTCGTGTTGACCGCTGGCATCGCGAGCGCGCATGAGCACAAGACGGTCGGCGACTATACCCTGACGGTTGGTTTTCTGAATGAACCCGCGATCGATGAACAACCGAACGGGCTTGACTTCCGGGTGGCTCAGGGAACCGGCGACAACGCGAAACCGGTAGAGGGGCTGGCAACGACGATCAAGGCCGAAGTGAAGTTCGGTGGGCAGACGATGCCGCTGACGTTGTCTCCGGTCTTCAATACACCGGGTTCATATAAGGCGAACTTCATCCCGACCGCAGCCGGATCGTATACGTTCCATATCTCCGGTACGATCAACGACACGCCGGTTGATGAGACGTTCGTCAGCGGGCCAGACACGTTCTCGGATGTCCAGGATGCCTCGGCGATGCAGTTCCCGGCGAAAGTCGGTTCGGTCGCCTCGGTGAACCAAACCGCGCAGGATGCCGGCGACACGGCGGATAGCGCACGCCTCTTTGGCATCATCGGCATCGTGGTTGGCGTGCTCGGACTGATCGCCGGTATTGCCGGCATCGTGATGGCCCGCGGCAGCCAGTCAAAGGTGTCGCTCGCCGAAGAGCATGGCGAGATGGGAAGCACAACGACTTGATCTTACGCACCACTGGGAAATGTGCGAGGGGGTGGCGCGCAAGCGTCGCCCTCCTGCCACTCATCCTTTGCCTGGCACTCTGGCCGGCGCTCGTGTCGGCGCATGCGTTTCTCGACACCAGCAGCCCGACGGCCAACGCGGTCGTCGCGACGGCGCCGTCTGAAATCAAGATGGAATTCACCGAGCAGCTGCAGCCGAATGCCACCAGCGCACAACTCTTCGACGCTGATGCGAAGAAGATCGATACGCCGGCCAGCCGCATCGGCGCGAATCCCAAAGAGCTGATCCTGCCGCTCCCAGCGAATCTGCCGCGTGGCACCTATACCGTTCAATGGCAGAACGTGTCCGCCGATGACGGTCATCCGAGCAGCGGCTTTTTCGCCTTCACGATTGGTGGTCAGTCGAACATCGTTTTGCCGGCACCGCCACCGGCGCCGGAAACCGGGGGCGGGATCCTTTCGCTCGGTTCGCTCGCGCGTTGGCTTGGCCTGCTCGGCCTGGCCGGTGCGATCGGAAGCCTGATCATCTGGCGGCAGGTGATTGCCCCCGCATTGGGTGAGCAAAGCGAAGCTCAACGGCGGCGCATCTCGCGACAGATTCGGCGGCTGACACTCGGCAGCATCGCCCTGGCGCTGATCGGCAGCATCCTGCTTCTGATCGCCCAGACGCGCGGCGCCGGTGGATTCAGCGGTGGCAATCTGGTGGACACGCTCTTCCAGAGTCGTTTTGGCCATCTCCTGCTGCTGCGTGATGCGTTGCTCATTGCCATGGCGATCGTGATCCGAAGACCGGCGTTCTGGTTGGCGCCCGGACGGGCGCGCTGGCTCTCGCTGGCCCTGCTGGTGCTCTTGCCGCTGCCGTATTCGCTCAACAGTCACGCCTCGGCGGTCGGCGAGGGATCGCAAACGGCCATCACCGCCGATTGGATGCATCTGGTCGCGTCGAGCGTCTGGGTTGGCGGTCTGCTGTCGTTCGTCATCGGATTGGTGCTGGTGCGTACGCTCACGGCGGAAGAGCGCCGCGCCGTCTATGCCGAGGCGATTTCGCGATTTTCGACGCTGGCGATCATCGCCACGGTCACGCTCAGTATCACCGGTGTCTACGCCGCCTGGCTTCAGGTTGGCAATCTCGATGCGCTCTGGCACACGACGTACGGCAAAACGCTCGTCGCCAAACTGATAACGATCATCCCCCTGCTCATGCTGGGCGCGCTGAACTTGCTCGTTATCGGACCAGCGATGCGCCGGGGTGCCCGCTACGTGCGGCATTTCGGCCAGGTCGTTGTCGCGGAGGCACTGCTTGGGGTGGCGATTCTGGCGATCGTCGGCGCCCTGGTCGGACTCCCGACCGGACGACAGGTCCTCACCTTCTCCTCCGGTCATCCGGCATTCGCCTTCGATCAGAATGGCGTGCGCGCTGCCTTGCAGGTGTATCCCGGCACGGTTGGGACGAACCGCTATACCGCCGACGTGCAGCCAAGCAGCGGTCCGTTACCGGAAAGTGCACAGGTCTTCCTGCGTATCGCGTCGGACGGACAGCTGAGCGGGACGGAGCAGGTTATGCTGCTGCGGGAACCCGGTTCGACGGTGCGTTATTCGGCCCAGGGGAGCGATCTCAGCGTTGTCGGCAAATGGACCGTCGATCTGGTCGTGCGCCGGCCGGGCCTGCCGGACTGGGACTCCGCCGTCACATTCGCGGTGAACCAGACTCCCGCGGCGGAACGTGCCCCTGGCCTGCCGCTTCGCTTCCTTGGGTACGCACCGGTCATCGCGTTGCTCGTCGCGGGCATCGGGCTTATCGCGCTGGTCTTGGGTCTACGCGGACGTAAAGCCGGCCGCGAACAGCGCTTCACGTTTGAAGCAGGTGGTGCGCTGCTGCTGACCGGCGCGGTAATCCTCTTCCTGACACGGGCGCCTGGCTTGCCCTCAACCAGCGGTAACCCGGTACCGAAGACGGCCGAATCGGTCGCGGCCGGGAAAGCCGTGTACGCGCAACATTGCGCCGTCTGTCACGGGGTCGATGGACATGGCGACGGCCCTGCCGCGGCGCGCTTGAGCCCGCCGCCGACCGATCTCTATGCCGCGCACGTCGATTATCACTCGGACAAGCAGCTCTACGATTGGATTCACGATGGCATCAACGGCTCGGCGATGACCGGTTTCAAGGGGCAGTTGAGCGATCAACAAATCTGGGACGTCGTCAACTACGTACGAAGTTTGCGACACCCTGGCTAGACGAGGCTGTGGTATCACCAGTGCTGGGGATTGGATCATTGAAAACCGACGACGTTCGTGCGGATATTCGAGGATGAAGTGACGGATAACGTGGGCATCGCGTCGAAAGAAAGAGAAGGCGTGCGGTCACAGCCGCGCGCTCTTACGCTCTCCCGCGCGTACGGCGCCGTTAACACGCATCCGTTCGCCCCAAGACCCCCCTCTCCCGTGCGGCAGGGGAGATGGTTCTCCCTCCCGTGGGGAGGGAGTCAGTGGGAGGGACCGACCGGACATGAGGGGCGCTGGCTGCTGCGAAGTCTTGCCGGAATCGTCTGCCTGCTCATCCTACTCGGACTGCCGCAGGTCGCCGGTGCTCATGCCGAGCTGGTCCGCACAGAGCCGAGTCAGGGAGCGGCCCTGGGGGGTGCCCCGACGCGGATCGACCTCTGGTTTACCGAAACGTTATCGGCGAATGGCTCGAATATTCGCGTCTACGATTCCAATCGTAAAGAAGTCGACAAAGGGGATGCCAGGCTCGATCCGAACGATGCCACGCATTTGAGCGTCTCGGTCGGTGCATTAACCGACGGCACCTACACCGTCGCCTGGACGTCGTCCTCGGTCGTTGACGGCCACATCATCAGCGGCACCTATAGTTTCACGGTCGGGGTATCGCGGCTGCCGGGTGCGGCCTCATCGACCAACCAGACACCGTCGCCCGCCGCGATCGCGTTGCGCTGGGTGGTGTTCATCGGGCTGGCGATCGGCGCGGGATGGTTCCTATTACGGCTGCTTGGTGTGGAACTGGCGGCGTCGCGACGCGAGATCGTCGTCGGCGGCACGCTGGCGGCGCTGCTCGGCGATCTGTTGCTCATTCCGGTGCAGGCGTACTGGCCGGGCGGCGGCTTACCGGCGCAATCGCTGGCGAATACCTATTCGACGATGCCGGACGCCTGGTTTTTCCGGCTGGCGCTGGAATTCATCGTGCTGATGCTGGCGCTGGCGGTCTATTACGCGCATCGCAAAGGGATCTGGCTGGCGTATGTCGGGGCAGTGGCGAGCGCCGCCGCCATGATCGGACTCGCCTGGACGACGCACGCAGCGGCACGTACCTCGTATCACCTCCCGGCGCTGCTGATTGAGATCGCGCACGTCGAGTCGGTCGCCTTCTGGCTCGGCGGCCTTGGCCTGCTGGCGCTGCTGCCGGGAGAGGTACGCGCCGGAGCGAAGGATGCGCTCCACCGCTTTTCACGCGTCGTCGTTATTCTGGCACCGTTGGCGATCGCCAGCGGCATCCTCAATGCCGGTTTCACCTTGCCCTCGGTTGACAGTCTCTGGCAGAGCGATTACGGCAAGATCCTGCTGCTGAAGATCGTCTTCGTCATCGGTGTTGGCGTCTTTGCCTGGCTCAACCGGCGGGCGGTTCGTGCCGGGCTGGCGCTCGCCGCGCGTTTCATCCGGTCGATGCGCGTCGAGGCGAGCTTCGGTGTGGCGGCGATTCTCGTCGCGTCGGTGCTGTCGCTCTGGGCGCCACCGCAAGCCGCCAAGATCGTGCCGCTGGATCTGAGCATGCAGATCAGCGATGGCCAGACGGCGCATCTCACGATCACACCAGTGCGCGACGGCTCGAACCATGTTGAAGCCTGGTTGGTCGACAAGCAGGGTCAACCGGCGAGCGGTATCAGCAACGTCATCGGCGGCTTCAGTATGCTCGAGCGTCCGATCGACCTGCCGGACATGCCACTCAAGCCGGACGGTACGGACCGTTGGGCGGCGTCCAATGTGCCGCTGACGGTGCAGGGTTGGTGGCGGCTGACGTTGATCTTCTTCAAAGGCGCCACGACCCCGGCCAGTGCCGACTTCTATTTCATGATCCCCGATCCAACGTTGGTCGGAGGGCTGAAGAATCGCGACACCGATGCGCAGGCGCGGTCGATGTACCAGTCGGCGATCACGACGATGGACACGATGTCCTCGTTGCGGACCGATCAGACGTTGGCGGATGGCGTTGGACATAGCGTCGAGTCGCAATATCAGTACACCGCGCCGGACCGGTTTGCCTATCAGACGAGTTCCGGTGCGGAATCAATCGCCATCGGTATGACGCAGTGGTACCGGCAGGGTGATGAAGCCTGGGAATCGAACCAGCGCGTCGAACCGTTCGAGGTGCCGCACACGCTGACGACCTTCTACAACGGTGCCACTGAGTTCAACCTTGGCCGAACCGAGACGATCGACAACGAAGTCTGTCAGATCATCACCTTTTCAGTCCCAAGCCAGCCTGGCCAGGGCGCCGCCTGGTACGCCTGGTGGGTCGGCACGCAGACGCACCTCTTGCGGCGCGAGGCGATGGTCGCGGACCATCATTACATGATCAACCGCAACTTCGACTTCAACACCCCGATCACGATCAATGCGCCGGCCGGGGTGAAGCCATAGGGCTGTTGATCCGCGCGGATGCGGTGAGCGCGAGCACCCATTTCGTCTGTCCCGCTTCGACGAATCTTTCTGTCACAACTGTCACCTTGCGTCCAGCGGGCGCAAGGTGGTTCCCCAATCGGTGATCGCCAACGCCTGCGGTTGGCTCGATCTCAGTCCACAAGTCGGGTCAATCGAGATCAGCGGCACGCTTATCGCGAAAGAGTAGCGATGGTCGTGGATGTTCTTCTCCACGGGATGGTGACTCAAACGCCGAAGGATGAAGAAGACCGAGCAACGCGCTAAGGCCGTGCAGGGCAGATCATCTCAAACCGACCCGTGCGTATCAGTTGATATGGCCAGGGGAAGATCATAGGGAGAGCTTCAATGCGCGTCGATCGCTTCATTCATAGGCATGGTGCTACTCCCGATTGGCATTGGTACGATGCGGCGCTATTCTCTGTCGCCGCACAGGCCATCCGCCTTGGCCTTGGCGCACTCGTCCGTTCGATTCGTGGCGCCTCGGTCTCTCCACGGGCCGTCATGGAACAGGACGCAACGTATACCGCCGACCTGCGGCAGCCGTTCTTCGCCCCGCCCGGCGTCGCCTTCGCGCCCACCTGGACATTCAACAATATCTGTTCACTGTGGGCCGCGATGCGTGTCCTTCGGCTGCCACCGGACACACCTGGGAGACAAGAGTACCTCTCTTCACAGGCAGCGTCCTGGCTGTTGTTTGTGAGCTTTGATGCCCTCTATGCCGGTTTACGTTCACCGATCAACGGGGCAGGCTGTACGCTCGCCTATTTTGCGCTGACGGTGCGAAGCATTCGTGTCGCGCGATCTCGCCTAGATGACCCGAAGCTCGCCCTTGCGCTCGTGCCGCTCCTCATCTGGTTGCTCCTTGCAGGCGCGACTGCCATTGCCCAGGCGCTCTGGAACCGAGACGAACTGTATAGCGTTGGTCCGCTGCTCACACCAGCGTCTCGCTGGATCAAACACGACAGGTAACCTGGCCCGCGATCCGCGTGCGGCGCCGTAACAACCAGCCAGCGCTCATACATCAGCCGGAGCATCTGCCAGCCCGACGAGAGGATGATCCTGGTGCGTCACAACAGTCGTCCTTCCCTCTACCCGGCGGTCATCCTGCGTACTCAGCCGGCGCGTCACGCCGGTGACGGGTGAGCGACATGCTACGTGTTCTCTATCTCATCGCGATTCTCGTCAGCTTTATCGGTGTTCTCGTGCTTGACCGGCGCCGGCTGCCAATCATCGGTCCGCGTCGTGTTCTTCGCACGGTGGCGGTTACTGTACCGCTCTTCCTCGCCTTCGATGTGCTGGGCGCTGCACGCGGTTGGTTTGCCAGCGATCCGAGATTGAACCTGCTCATCATTCCACCCGGAGTTCCCGTCGAGGAGCCTCTGCTGCTGGCCTTCATCACGCTGGTGTCGATCACCTTCCTGGAAGCCTTCCGGAGGGCTCGCCGATGAGGGAATACACAATCGCTACCCTTGTCATCTTCGCGCTCGCGCTCGGCGCCACGATCTGGAGCGGGATGTGGCGCGAGCGGGCGCTCTGGCTCGGCTTCATTGCCTTTGCGATCACGACGATCGTGGCGGATGTCCTGCTCACCGGCTTCGGGGTCTACGGATATGACCGCCGGTACAACGCGGGAATCTATCTCGGCCAGATGCCGCTGGAGGACCTGGGCTATGGTCTGGCCCTCTACCTCGTTGCCGCCGTCGTTTGGTCACGAGGGAAGTATCATGATCACTGAGTTATGGCGGGCCTCCCGTCCCTTCAGTTGGATCAACACCGCTCTTCCCTTCTTTGCCATGGCCTGGGCGACCCGGAGCGGCTTCACCCCGGCCATCGTTCTGGGCACGCTCTATTTCCTGGCGCCGTATAACCTGCTCCTCTACGGCGTCAACGACCTCTACGACTATGAGTCCGATCGCCAGAATCCGCGCAAAGGCGGAGCGATCGAGGGCGGTCTGATGACGCCCGCGCGCAGACGCTCCATGTGGTACGCGATCGCGCTCACTAACCTTCCCGTTCTCGCTGCGCTCTTCTGGTTCAGCGGGCGGCAGGCTGGAGCGGCACTGGCGCTGACGGTGTTCGTCGCGTTGTGCTACTCAATGCCTCCCTTCCGCACGAAGGTCATTCCGGCACTCGATTCGGCGACCAGTTCGCTGCATTTTGTGCTTCCCTGCGTGTGCGGCGGGCTGGTGGCCGGAGGAAGGCTCAACGCCCTGCCGTGGGATCTGCTTGTCGCCTTCTTCCTCTGGGGTATGGCCTCGCACGCGCTGGGTGCCATCCAGGATGTGCGTTACGATCGCGAGGCGGGCATCGGCTCGATCGCCGTGGCGCTGGGGGCGCACAACACCGCGCTTTTCTCACTCGCTGGATACAGTGCGGCCGTTGTTCTGGTCGCCTCCAGGGGCGGGATCACGCTCATCGCCGCGGCAGCGCTTCTGCCCTATGTCCTCCTTGCCGCGTCCTGTCTCGGTGCCGACGCGGAACGGCAGGCACGCCGAGCCTGGCGCGGCTTTCTTGGGCTGAACCTCCTCACCGGCTTCATCATCACGCAGCTCTTCCTGCATGTCTGGGGCGTTGTCAATCTCACCGTGCTTTCGCTTCTTGCCTGGGGAAGTGCGGCAGGCGTGCTTGCGACACTCGTGCACGCCGTCGTCAACGAGCGCTCGATGCGCCGGGCTGCATCACGACCGGCTCACTGGCCGTCGGTCACGATCGTCGTTCCGGTACGGAACGAAGCCGCGACCATCGAGCGCTGTCTGGAGAGTATCCGCGCTCAGCAGTACGACGGCGAGTGGGAGGTGATCGTCGTCGATGATGGGTCAGAGGATGGCACCGCGGCGATCGTCAGCAGAGCGTTGCGGCCGCGCGAACGGCTGTTGCAACCCGGCCCTGCACCATCATCGTGGACCGGCAAGTGCTGGGCGTCCGATTATGGCGCTCGGGCCGCGCGTGGCGACATCCTCATCTTCCTCGATGCCGACACCGTGCTCGAACCGATTGCGCTTCGCTCCCTCGTCGCGGAGATCGCGGCACAGGGCGGTCTGCTCTCGATCCTCACTCGTTACCGGATGGACGGGATAGCCGAGCGCATCTTCATGCCGGCATTCGCCCAGATACAACTCTGTTTCCTGCCGATCGCCTGGATGAACGCATGGTACCGGCGCCTTCCGGCCCCGGTATTTGCTTATGGCCCATGCATGGTTGTCACGCGGCGAGCGTATGAGGGGAGCGGAGGCCACGCGGCCATTCGTTCCTCGAACCAGGAGGATATCGATCTCGCCCGGCTCATCGCCGGTGCCGGATTTCGCGTCCGTTTTCTGCGCGGTGCCGATCTCGCAACGACGCAGCACTACCGGACGTTCGACGAAATTGTTGGCTGCTGGCGCCGTACCTACTACGCCTACGCCGGAACGTCCCTGGCGGTTGCGCTCGCCGGCATGCTCGGCATTTTGGTGATCTTTTTCCTGCCGATCTGCCTGCCATTCCTTGCGTTGGTGTACTCCGACGAGGGCGCCCTCGCGGGATCGCTCCTTGCCCTGGCCGGACTGATCGTGCTTCGAGTCGCGCTGGCATATCGCGAACGGCAACCGTTGATCACCATCCTGCCGCACCCCATCACCTGGTTCGGCACCATCATTTTCCAGGCACTGAGTACCTTGGATGGGCTCCGTGGGTCTTCCCCACGCTGGCGCGGCCGTTCGCTTCCGTCGGAACCGGTGGAGATACCACGATGAACACGACGCTCCGCTTATCCCCGCTGCATACCGGCTCCAGGCGCACACCACACGCGGTCGTCATTGGCGCCGGGTTGGGTGGGCTTGCCGTCGCGCTCCGACTGCTCGCCGCAGGAATGCGCGTCACGGTGCTGGAGGGACAGCCGACGCCGGGCGGTCGTGCCGGCCGGATCCAGGAGAGCGGCTTTACGTTCGATACCGGTCCCTCGCTGATCACCATGCCCAAACTCATCGAGGATCTCTTTGCAATCGCGGGTACGAGCATGGGTCACCAGCTTCACCTGCACGCGCTCGACCCCTTTTACCGGATCTGTTGGGAGTGTGAGCGCCGGACCTTTCTTTTCTCCGGCGATCGCGACGCCATGCGAGAGCAGATCGGGCAGTTCGATCCAGGCGACGGAGAACGGTACAACGACTTTCTTGTCGCCAGCCGACGCATTTATGAACAGGCCCTGCTGGTGGCCGGCGAGCGGAGCTTCCTGCGACTGAGCGACTTACTCGCTTTCGTTCCCAAGATGGTTCGTCTCGGTGCCCTGCGTACCGTCGACGGGTTCGTCGGACGGTTCTTTCATGAGCCGCATGTGCGGCAGGCCTTCGATTTCCACCCACTCTTCATCGGTGGTGCTCCTTTCCGCGTTCCGGCCGTCTATGCCGCGCTCGCTTATCTCCAGATCGCGGGCGGTGTCTGGTACGCGGAAGGCGGTGTGTACGCGCTTGTCGACGCGCTGGCGCGACTCGTGGAGACGGGAGGGGCGCTACACACGAACTGCCGCGTGACGGCTATCCTCCACGACGGCCAACGCGTCACCGGTGTCCAAACGGCACAGGGTGAGACGATCGCGGCCGACTACGTCGTCAGTAACGCCGATGTGGTGACGACGCAGCACATGCTGGGCCGGCATTCCCGAACACCCCGGCTGACGATGAGCTGTTACCTGTTGTATCTGGGTACGAACCGCGAGTTTCCCCAACTCCACCATCACACCCTGCTGGTTGGGCAGGACTACCGCCGGTTCATTCGGGACGTCACGGTCGACGGCCGCGCACCCGCCAATCTCAGTCTCTATGTTCACGCCCCATCACGGACCGAGCGAGCGATGGCAGCGCCCGGCGGTGAAGCGATCAGCGCTCTCCTTCCGGTTCCAAACCTGTCCCACCCGCTCGATTGGTCGCGACTTGAACCCGAACTCTCCGAACGCGTGCTCGCTCTGCTGGAGTCGGATGCCGGGCTCGGACTGAGCGGCCTGCGCGACTCGATCGTGGTGTGGCATTTCTGGACCCCGCTCGATTTCCGCAGACGATTCGGCGCGGTGGCCGGCAACGCGTTCGGCCCGGAGCCGACTCTCTTCCAATCGGCCTACTTCCGCCAACCCAATCGCGACCGCCGCCTCGGCGGACTCTACTACGTGGGAGCCGGCACGCATCCGGGAGCCGGTATCCCCGGCGTCCTGATGACGGCCGGCGTAACGGCTACCTTAGTGCAACAAGATGAGGCAGACCGATGGTGATGTCGCCCGTCGTTCACGATTCGCTTCCATCTGCGATCGAGGTGACCAACAGCGTAGCCCAGACCTTCTCGCTGGCCATTCGATTCCTCCCCGGGCCGCTGCGTGATGATGTCTACCTCCTTTATCTCGTGGTCCGAACGTTGGATGATCTGGTGGACCTGCAACAGCCGGAGGCCCACAACCGCCTCGAGCAGGTCGTCACCTGGGCGGAGTATGAGGGCGCGACGACGGGACGCGAGGAGGCGATCCTGGAGTATCTGTTCGAGAAGTATCCGGCCATGCCGCGAGACGCCGTTACCGATTTCTGTATCGGCCAACTCGATGAGCTGAGTGCGGCCTGTATCGAAACGGAGGAGGATCTCGACCTCCATGCCTATCGCGTGGCCGGTACGGTCGGACGGCTGATGGCGGGGATGCTCGGGGTCACCTGCCCGGACGCTCTCGTGCGCGCTAAAGCGCTGGGGATCGCCATGCAGCGGACCAACATTCTGCGCGACATCGACGAAGACCTCGCGCGCGGGCGGATCTACATCCCTCGTGAGACACTCGATGCGGTGAAGATTGGTGATCTGGCATGCGATGATCGATCTGATCTCTTGCTGGCCGAGATCGCCATCGCGGATCGCTGGTATGACGAGGGACTGAGCGGCACGGCGTACCTTGTGCATGGGGGCTGGCAGGTGCGTGCCGCCGGCCTGATGTATCGCGAGATCCTGCGTGAGCTGGAGCGTGATGGCCTCGGTCGTATCCGACCCCGGCGCGTGAGCGTGAGCGCTCATCGTAAGCTCTGGTTAGTAACGCGAGCGGCGCTGCAACGCTCATCAGGTTGATCGTCGGTGGCCGGAATCCGGTTGACGACATCGGGGTATTGCAAGACGATATCAAGCTCGTGATGAAGAACGGCGTGATCTCTGGCGATGAGCTGGACGATTCGCCGCCGTGGGGAAGAGGAGACCAATCGCATGACACCGACCAGTCCGGCGACATCGTTGACTGAGCGCTTCGCCGACGAATGCGCGGCACTGAGCGCGCGCGGCTTGCCGGACGCCGTACGTCAGCGGACGCGGCTCATTGTGCTCGATACGCTCGGCGCCATGCTTTCAGCTTCACGACCAGTCTTTCCCGGCCCGCAGCGGCTCGCCGAATTCCTGGCGGCCGATGGTCCGGCCGGCGATTGCACCATCATCGGGACGACGATACGAGCCAGCGCCACGGACGCCGCGCTGATGAACGGCTATCTCGGCTATGCCCTCGACATCGAGAGCCATCATGGAGCGGCGATCGTCCATGCGGCCGCGGGCATCCTGCCGGCGGCGCTGGCCGAGGCCCAGCAGTCCGGCGCGGATGGTGATCGACTGCTGACGGCCGTCGCGCTCGGCATCGATGTCGCCTGTCGCGTCAGCCTTGCGATTGGCCCGAACGATCTCTACAACCGGGGCTTTCATCCCACCTCGATTGGCGGGTCGTTTGGCGCTGCGGCCGCCGTTGCTTCGCTGCGCGGTCTCGATGGACCGAGCTTCGCGCGCGCGTTTGGTCTGGCCTCGACGATGACCGGCGGACTCCTTGCCTGGGCGAGCGATGAGAGCGAGGAATCGCGCCCGTTCAATCCCGGCACGGCGGCGCGGAACGGCTTGACGGCGGGACGGCTGGCCGCGCTCGGCTTCGGTGCGCCCGCCGGCATTTTCGACGGCACTATGAAATACAACGTCTTCCGCGCCTGGTCCGAAGACCGCACAGGCCAGCCGGATGAACTGCTGCATGACTTCGGCGAACGCTTCGCGGTCGATGAGCTGATCATCAAGCGACACGCTTGTTGCGCCTTCCTGCATCCGGGTGTCGATGCTCTGCTCGACATCCTGTCGTCCACCGATCTGTCGCCGGACGCGATCGACGCGATCACGATGCATTTTCCGCGCACCGGCGCGCCGATCATCAACGCCAATCCGCTCCGTTCACATCGGGCGCAGTACATCCTGCCGGTGGCGGCGGTGCGGCGGCAGGTCGATTTCGCCGACGTGATCAGCGATAAGAGTGCCGAACCGGCCATCGACGCGCTCAGCGACCGCGTCACCTTCATCGAAGATGACGAACTCGACCCGCTCTATCCCGAGCGCTACACGACGGTGCTCAAGATCACGACTCGTGACGGCACCAGCCACGAGCGCCGCGTCGACTTCGCCCGCGGCACGCCGGAGAACCCGATGAGCGATGACGAGATCGTCGTTAAATTCCGGCAACTGGCGGCGGGACGAGTGAGCGCGGAGCGCGCCGATCGGATCGCGTCGTTCATCGGCGAACTTGAGCGACAGGAGCGGCTCGAGCCGCTCTTCGGTCTGCTGACGGTCGAATAGGATGACGGCCACGCTCGGCGTGCTGATGCTCGATACGCACTTCCCGCGCGTTCCGGGCGATGTCGGAAACGCCGCGACCTGGCCGTGGCCGGTGCGTTATCGAACGGTGCAGGGGGCGATTGGGACCGAGGTCGTGCGCGATCTGCGGTCGGAGCGGCTGCTCGGTCCGTTTGTCGAGGCCGCGCTGGAGCTGGAGCAGGAGGGCGTCTCACTGATTACGACCTCCTGCGGCTTCCTGGTGCTCTTCCAGCACGAACTCCAGGCGCGACTGCGCGCGCCAATTCTGACGTCGAGCCTTCTCCAGGTACCCTGGCTGCTGGCGCTGTTGCCGCCATCACGGCAAATTGGCGTGCTCACGATCGAAGGAACTTCGCTCGGTCAACGACACCTGGAGGCCGCCGGGATCGCCGAACTGGAACGTGTTGCGATCGTCGGGATCGACGAGGCGGGCGGCTATTTCAGCCGTCAGATTCTCGGAGACCAGGCCGAGTTGGATACCGGACGCGCCGCGGAAGAACATGAAATCGCGACGCGCCTGCTGCTCGAACGGCATCCTCGGGTGGGAGCCATCGTTCTTGAATGCACCAATATGCCGCCCTACGCCGATCGGATTCGCGCGCTGAGCGGCCTGCCGGTCTACGACCTGACAACGCTCGTCGACTGGGCACTGCGCGGCTACGGCAAAGAACGAGCGTTTCTCGCGGAGACACCCTCCTCGTCATTCTGATCCGCGGCAAAGAATCTCTGTCTCGTATCCGGTATGCTTCGCGACAGGAAACGGGAGAGAAATCCTTCACAGCGATTCAGGTTGACATATGGCGGCGCCTTTGAGAGCGAAGCCATCGTCGAGCGTGATCGGGAGGCGCTGATGAGTCGCTTGCACTCATCATCAATTAGAATTTGCCAGACTTGCGAGGTGCGGGCCTGCGTGGAGTGGGGTAGCTGTCGCCTCAAAGGCCTCCAGATCGAGCGTTTCGAGCAGTCCTACGCGTCGCCGCCGCAGCTCGCCTGACGGATCCATCAACTCTCTAATCGGCTCAATGTGGAATATTGCCCTGGCGTGTAATTCAGAGCCATGCGAGCACTTAGGCGTTATCAGAGGGGAACGCTATCACGACGTTCAACGTGTATGCGGCAGCGGTTCGACCGTGCGCCCTGATTTGTGGGCCACCGCTGTGCCGCGGATAGTACGGTTTGCCCGGCGCGATCAGATTCATCGTGCGTGCCGGCTTGATCATGCTTGGAGACGGAGGGGTCATGTCGGATGCAACGAATGAGACGAAGGATCTGGATCTTGGGTCGTTGGCGGGGTTCCATGGTACGTTGATTCAGCGCAACGATGCCGCCTACGATGCGGCGCGCCGGGTTTGGAACGGCGAGATCGACCGCCAGCCGCTGCTGATCGCGCGCTGTACGTCGTCCGAAGATGTCGCGCGTGCGCTCCGGTTTGCGGCCGATCAGCAACTGCCGCTGGCGGTGCGCAGCGGCGGGCACAGCTCAGCCGGACATAGCACCTGCGACGACGGCCTCGTCATCGATCTCTCGCCGTTGAAGGAAATCGAGCTGGACGTCGCCAGGCGTACCGTCAGGGCGGGGGCCGGACTGCTCTGGAAAGAGCTCCTGGCCGCCACGCTGGAGGCCGGTTATGCGATTCCGAGCGGAACGATCTCGACGGTCGGCGTTGGCGGCCTGACGCTCGGTGGCGGCATCGGCTGGCTCGGCCGGAAGTACGGACTCACGATCGACAGCTTGCTGGGTGCCGAGATCGTCACGCCCGACGGCTCGATCCGATGGGCCAGCGCCAGCGAGCATCCGGATCTCTTCTGGGCGATTCGTGGCGGCGGCGGCAACTTCGGTGTCGTCACGTCGTTCGAGTTTCACCTGCATCCGGTTAATATGGTCTATGGCGGGCTGATCGCCTTCCCGGCCGAGCGCCTGAGCGATCTGCTTCGCTTCCATCGAGAGGCCGCGGCGTCGGCGCCGGAAGAATTGACGACGCAGCTATTACGACTCGAGTTGCCGCCGGCGCCGTTCGTGCCGGCCGAACTGCATCATCGCTCGGCGGTCGCGCTCGGAGTCTGCTACTGCGGCAATCCCGACGACGGAGCGAAGGTCATCCAGCCCTGGCTCGACGAATTCGAGCCGCTCATGAATCTGGCTGGGCCGATGCCGTACCGTGTGCTGGCCAGCATGATCGATGATGCCGCGCCGGCCGGCATGTTCGAAGATTTGCGCGGCGGCTTTGTTACCGAGCTTTCGGACGACCTCATCGACACGCTGGTGGCCGTCACCGCCGACCTGCCGCCGATGCCCGCCCATCTGGAAATCCAGCAGCTCGGCGGGGCGATCGCGCGCATTGATGCGTCACAGACCGCCTATAGCCATCGCGACAAGCCATATCATGTCGTTCTGATCAGCGGCGGCGTGGAGCGCGCGGCCGCCGATCAATCGGCGAAATGGCTCGAGCGCGCCTGGCCGATGCTCGAACCGCACATCTCCGGCGTCTACGTCAATTTCATGGGCCACCACGAAGCGTCCGAGCGCATCGCCACCGCTTACTCTCCCGAAACGCTCGCCCGCCTTCATGCGCTCAAACAGCGCTATGATCCGAACAACCTGCTCGCGCACAACGCGAATATCGCGCCGTAGATGCGATTCGCACCCCATCCGGACGGATGGGGTGCGAATCAGTTCATTGGTTACACGTTAAGGTCGATGGCAACGCATCAGGTCAGGTGAGGGCGAAGGGGTGTCCCGCACAAGCGGCTTGGAGCGTCGTAAGCGGGGAGTGCTCCTGCTTGCGTGCCGTCGAAACGGAGCGGCGACGAGCCGGAGTTGCGCGAATCCTGGGAGAAGCGGCCCTCCAGCTTTGGTTTCAGCGTGGCCGGTCAGGGCCGGCAGCGCCGCCTCGGCGAGCGAAACCGGCTACGAGCGTGAGCGCGAGACGACCGCCAGGGTGCAGCGCGAGACGCAGATGAGCCGCTCACGCTCGTCATGAATCAGGATCTGCCAGACCTGGGAGGTGCGGCCCGCATGGAGCGGCGTGGCTGTCGCGGTCAAGATTCCATCGCGCACCGAGCGTAGGTGATTCGCGTTGATCTCCTGCCCGAAGGCGGCCATACCCTCTCCGGCATTGAGCGTCGCACCGATGCTGGCAGCGGTTTCAGCCAGCGCCACGCTCGCCCCGCCATGGAGGTAGCCGAGCGGCTGGAGATGCCGTGGACTGACCGGCATCGTTACGATGACGCGGTCCGCCGTTGACTCAACGACCTCCATATCGAGCGTCTCAAGCAGTCCCGTGCGTCGCCGCAGCAGTGTGTCGGTCTGTTCCATTGGATGCTCCCAACCGAGTTGCTCGCTCAACCATGATCGATGACGAGCATCGAACGTGCGTGCGTCGGTGAACGTTCCCACAACGGAACGTCTTCTCGACGCCCAAAGTGTACGCGGCTCCGGCCGAAACGGATGAGCCGCCCGCCCTCCTGGGTACCAGAGGACGGGCGGCTCACGGCTGCGTGATTCATGGAGCTGCTCGAAACGAAGTCGCGCTTCGCACGATCACGACACGGGTGGGTGCGACACGCGTGGTTGAACGTTGGGAGTGACACGTTGCGGCCGGCCGGCCGGCGCGCGAACCGGTAGGTGCCAATCGAGCAGGCAGACTAAAACGGCGAGCGTCCAGATCAGCGCGGCGACCGCCAGGTGGGCGATTCGCACGACCTGCGCGAGTTCGAACCAGATGTTCGCGGCACCGACCAACACCTGAATCGCCATCAAGATGACGGCGGTCCGGCTGATGGTCCCGAGCAGCGGCGCATCAGCGCGAAGTCGCTGCGCCTGCACCGCCGCAAGTACGATCAGGAGGGTTGCGACTGCGGCCAGCAAGCGGTGCGTCAGTTGGACATCGACCGGGCTCCACCCGGTCGGTATCCACTGCCCATCGCAGTCCGGCCACGCGGTGCAGGCGAGGCTCGCTCCGCTTTTCGCCGTGTAGGCTCCAGTCAGCATCACAGCGAATACGCCCCCGGCCGCGGCCAGCGCCCATGGCCGCAGTCGGGACGCCGGTGCGACAGTCGCTCGATCGCGCGTAGCAGGTACGACCGCCAGGAACGCGAGTGTCAACGTGAGCGCGAGGAAACTCAGCCCCACACCGAGGCGGATTGTCACCGCCAGCGCGTCAGTGTGCGTAAACACGGTGATCGCACCGAGCATCGCCTGAAACAGAACCAGTCCCGGCACGGCGAGCGACAACCGTCCATACCAGGGGTTCACGTGCCGCACACGCCGGCCCGCGATCGCCAGCAATCCAGTCAACAGAATCACGGACAGCGCGATCAGCCGGTGAATGAACTCAGTCCAGGCCAGGATATCCCAGCCTGGGATCACCTCACCGTTGCAGAGCGGCCAGTTAGGGCCGCAACCCATCCCCGCGCCGGTGACGCGAACCGTGCCACCGACGACGATGAGGAGATACCCCGCGACGGCCGTCGTGACGGCCAGCCGGGCGAAACGTTGTACGTGACGAGTCGAGACCACCGAAAGCCAATCACTTTCTACTTAATTGACCAACCAGGGCAGCGTGCTCAGTTCATACCAGGAGATCCCGTAGAGCACGACGAAAATCGCCAGAAAGATCAACGCTAGTGCCAGCGCGCCGGGTGTTTCGAAGACCTTCCCATGTCCCCCCAGCTCGGTGTGCCCGGCAGGACCTTCACCGGAACCGCCGGCGATGACCGGCACCGGTGCAAAGGTATCGGGCATG
>CALAGB010000187.1 GCA_937891245.1 uncultured Thermomicrobiales bacterium
AGCGTGGTGAGGTGATCGCTGTTGGTGCCGGGCGGGTTAACGACGACGGCAAGCGCCAGCCAGTGGATGTCAACGAGGGCGATGAGGTGCTGTTCGCCAAGTACGCCGGCACCGAGCTCAAGATCGGTGACGACGAATTCCTGATTCTGAGTGAGAAAGATATCCTTGCCGTCGTTTCCGAGTAGTTTCGTTCTGATGCAAACAGTCGTTCTTGGGTGCTCGCGGGCACGCTAAGAGGAGGGACGGACACGTGCCGAAAATTCTGGAATTCAATGAGGAAGCCAGGAAGTCGCTCAAAGAGGGCGTCGATGCGCTGGCAAACGCCGTAAAGACGACGCTCGGCCCGAAGGGCCGCAACGTCGCGATCGATAAGAAGTTCGGTGCTCCGACGGTCACGCACGACGGCGTTACCGTGGCCAAGGAGATCGAACTCGAAGATCCGTTCGCCAACATGGGCGCTCAGCTGTTGAAGGAAGCCGCCACCAAGACGAACGATGTCGCGGGCGACGGCACCACCACGGCAACCGTGCTGGCGCAGGCGGTCGTGCATGAAGGTCTTCGCAACGTCGCGGCCGGCGCCAACCCAATGTTGCTCAAGCAGGGCATCGATCTCGGCACCGAGAAGGTCGTCGAGAAGTTGAAGAGCATGGCCAAGGAAGTGCGCGGCCGTGAAGATATCGCTCAGGTCGCAGCCATCTCCGCCGCCGACAAAGAGATCGGCGAGTTGATCGCTGATGTCATGGAGAAGGTCGGCAAGGACGGTGTCATTACCGTCGAAGAGTCGCGCGGTCTGCAGTTCGAGACTGAGTTCACCGAAGGTATGCAGATCGACCGCGGTTACAGCTCCGCCTACTTCGTCACCAACCCGGAGCGGATGGAAGCCGAGCTCGAAGAGCCGTACATCCTGATCACCGACAAGAAGATCTCCGCCGTTGCCGACATCCTGCCGGTGCTGGAGAAAGTTCTCCAGGTGACCAAGAACTTCATGATCATCTCCGAGGATGTCGATGGCGAGGCGCTCGCCACACTCGCGCTCAACAAGCTGCGCGGCACGATCAACGTCCTGGCCGTCAAGGCACCGGGCTTCGGTGATCGCCGCAAGGAAATGCTGCGCGACATCGCCGCGTTGACCGGTGGCCAGGTGATCTCGGAAGAGGTCGGCAAGAAGCTCGAGAACAGCACGATTCAGGACCTCGGCCGCGCCCGCCGCGTCGTTTCGACCAAGGACGAGACGACGATCGTCGAAGGCTATGGCGAGGATTCCGAGATTCAGGGCCGCATCAATCAGATCAAGGTCCAGATCGAGCAGACGACCAGCGACTTCGATCGCGAGAAGCTGCAGGAGCGGCTGGCGAAGCTCTCCGGCGGCGTGGCCGTCATCAAGGTCGGTGCCGCGACCGAGACCGAGCTGAAAGAGAAGAAGCATCGCGTCGAGGATGCGCTGAGCGCCACCCGCGCCGCGGTCGAAGAAGGCATCGTTCCGGGCGGCGGCGTCTCGCTGATCAACGCGATTGAGGCGCTCGATGGCCTCGACGTCGAAGGTGATGTCAAGACCGGTGTGGCGATCCTGCGCCGAGCGCTCGAAGAGCCGCTCCGTGGCATCGCGACCAACGCCGGCCTGGATGGCGCGGTCGTCGTCGAGACGATTCGCCGGCTCCAGAAGGAACGCAACGATCCAGGGATCGGCTACGAGGTCATCCGCGAAGACTATGGCAACATGGTCGAGTGGGGTGTAACCGACCCGGTTAAGGTGACCCGCTCCGCCGTCGCGAACGCGACGTCGATCGCGGCGATGATCCTGACGACCGAGGCGTTGATTTCCGACAAGCCGGAAGAGAACAAGATGATGCCGCCAATGCCGGGCGGAGGCATGGACTACTAGTCCATCCGACATATCTCGTTTGCTCCAGGGACGTGGGTTCGCCCACGTCCTCATTCTATATTTCCGAGCCCGATGGAACATCGGCACCGAACCTGCGTTAGAGGTAGGAAGAGGCTGGTCGAACCGGTCGGGAACTATCGGAACGGCCGTGACTTCTGCACGACGGGTCGCTTGCCCGCACACGTTCGCTTCGACATCATGGACGGGATGGCACTGTGAATTCTTCAACACGGCATGATCGTGATACTGCTCCTGAAACGATCGATCTCACGCCACAACAACTGGCGAATCTGCTGGATGCGGGCCTGTCGCCGGTCGCGATCGATCGACTCTGCTTCACGCGCTGGCGCTTGCGTGACACACTGGCCGAGCGCGGCGCGTCGCTTCATCGACCCGCCTCTCGTATCCCCCAGTTCAACCCCGCGCGGCACCGGATCAATCGCAAGCAGACGGACGACGCGCGCTCGCGCCTTGCGTGAGCGACGTTCCTCCACGAGTGTGATCCGCGCTTCCTGAGCGGCACGCCCGGACTCGTATAATCAGCGAGAACGAACGGCGACGGCAAGGGAAGCTGGTGCGGACCACAACGCAGATTCTTTCTCTCGGGACATATGAGCGCGATTATCCGCGTAATAGCTTGACGATCGCGGCGCTCCGTGGCGCCGGTTTCGATGTGGTCGAAATCCACGCGCCCGTTTGGGGCGCCGCGCACGACAAGACGACGCTGCTCCGTTCGCCGGGAGCGTTGCTCCGCCTTGGCTTGAATCTGCTCCGCGCATACACCGGTCTGACCGTGCGCACGTTGCGCCGGATCGGCCACGCGGACATCGTCATGTTCGGCTACATCGGCCAGCTCGATGTGCTTGTGCTCGGGCCGGCGCTGCGGCTGCTCGGCAAGCCGGTCGTCTTCAATCCGCTCATCACCCTGACCGACACGCTGATCGATGATCGTCGGGCATTTGCTCCGGGCGGCGTCGCGGCACGACTGATTCGCCTGATTGACCGCCTAGCGCTGTTGCTGGCGAACGTGATTCTGGTCGATACGGCTGAGAACGGCGCGTATTTGACCGAGCAGTTCGGCATCAATCCCGAGCGCATTCACGTGGTACCGGTTGGAGCGGATGAAGCGCTTTTCAGTGCAAACAGGTCTGCGATCGATGTGGACGACCCGGCAATGCCACCCTTATCCCGTAATAGCAATTCCCCGCCTGGTGGTCGCGATCTCGACGTCCTCTTCTACGGCAACATGATTCCGCTTCAGGGTGTCGACACGATTGTGCGGGCCGCGCGATTGCTTCGAGGTGATGATGTTCGTTTCGAGATTATCGGGACGGGGCAAACGCTCGACGAGGCCCGTGCCCTGGCCGTCGAACTTGGCACCGACAATATCGATTGGGTCGGACGTGTGCCATATGTCGAATTGCCGCGGCGCATCGCTCGGGCCGACGTTGTGCTTGGCATCTTCGGTGACACTGCCAAGGCCGCACGAGTCGTGCCGAACAAGGTTTATCAGGCGATGGCGATGGGCGCCGCGATCGTGACGCGCGATTCGAGCGCGCCGCGATCAATGCTCACCGACGGTGTCTCCACGCTGCTGGTGCCTCCGGCTGATCCCGAGGCACTGGCGGATGCGATCCGGCGGTTGCGTGATTCCGAACTACGGGCGCGACTCGGTGCGGCGGCAAACTGGAACTTTATCGAGCGCGCCAGCCTCTTCGTGCAGTCCGAACGGCTTCGTGACGCGCTTGGCATGATCGTGCTCCCGGTGACCGGACAACCCTCCGAGAGTGTTTTGTCGTGATGACCGGCGAGGCGACCTCACGCGGCGGAGCGCAACGCGCCCGGCGTCTGCTGCCGCTCGTCGTCTGGGGTTCGATCGCGCTCGGTTTGCTGACGATCTTCTTGAGCGGCGACCTCGGCGAGATGACCTCGGCGTTGGTTGATGCCGATCTCCGTGAAGTGACGTTGTTACTGGTGGTGGCGCTGCTGTTGCCGGTGGTGCATGCGCGTCGCTGGCAGGTGATGCTCCGCTCGGTTGGACATGAACTCAGCCTGGGGGCAGCCATCGATTTGACGATCAGTTCAACGATGATCAACTACGCGGCACCCGGCTACCTCTGGTCACCCGCCAAAGGGATGCTGGCGCGTCAGATGTACGGCGTCGGCCTGGGGCGTTCGGTGCCGACGCTGGCCGCCGAGCAGGTGTTGGACGCGCTGGCGTTGTTGCTCGGCACGGGCGCCGGATTGCTTCTCGCCGGTCCAACGATCAGCCGGGAAATTGCCGAGCGGGTCGATGCACCGTCGTTCGACACGCTGCTCGTGGCGGGCATCGTGCTGGCGTTGCTCGTCGCGGCCGGCATCTACGCCGTACTGCGCTTCGGCCGGCGCTTTGTGCACTCGTCACTTGATGCCGGTCGGCTCCTGGCGCGTGATCGCTCGCTGCGCATACCGGTCATCAGTTTGACGGCGGCGCGCTGGCTGTTGGATACGTTGGCGATCTGGCTGGCGGCCAAGGCGGTTGGTGTCTCGCTCGGGTTGTCCGCGCTCATATTGATCAGTAATTTGCCATTGCTCGTCGGCGTTCTGTCGCCGATGCCCGGTGGCATCGGTTTCCGCGAGGGCGCGATGGCGGCCGTGGCGGGCGCGCTCACTCTCCCAGTGGCGGCGATCCTGGCGGCGGCGATCCTGCATCGCGCGATTCTGATTCTCGCGCTACCCATCGTTGCCGGACTGATTCGCGTGCGACGCTGGGCGCGGGCGTGAAAACCGCCGATGTGCCGGCTCCAGCTTCGCCCGTGGGACGTCGAATGGGTGCGCTCCGGTCGATCGCTCGCTCGAACCTGACCACGATCTGGGTCGCCGGTATCGTTATCCGCCTGCTACTCATCCCGTTCACCGTCCACATCGATGCCTACCGCATCTATTCGCGCTCCTACGATGCCGTCTCGACGGGGCAGTGGCTGGCGTGGGACAGTCAGATCGTCATCCAGATGGTGCATAACATCTGGTTTCTGCTGATCCAGCCGCTCCTGCCGCATAGCGACGGCATCTGGTCGTCCACTGCGGGCGTCATCGGTGTCGGAGCGCAGCCCGCGGATTACGCTCGCTTTCTCGATTACTCACACCTGTCACGTGCGCTTTTCCTGATGAAGCTGCCGTATTTCGTGGCTGACCTGGTGACCGGCTATCTGCTGACGCAATTCGTCGCGCCGTGCTGGCGGCGGCGTGTGCTGGCGCTCTGGCTGCTCAATCCGATTGTCATCTTTGTGAGTGCCGTCTTTGGCCGGCATGACAGCCTGGCCGTCTGTTTGGTCATGTTGTCGGCATTGCTGGCTTTGCGGGGCCGTCGCTATCTCGGCATGGTCTTTCTCGGGATCGGCGCAACGGCGCGTTTTTTCCCTGCCTTCCTGGCGCCCTTCTACGCGGTCGCCTTTCGGCGTACGAAACGGGAGCTGGCGTTGTTGATCGGCGGACTGGCCGCCTTCTGGCTCGTCATTGAGGTCTCCATGCTGATCCTGACGGGCACGAGCCCGACGTTGACGCTCCTGAATCGATACCCGCATGTCGAATACCTATTCGATATGAAGCTGGCCCCGGGGATTGGCGGCACCCTCTTTCTCTTTCCCTTTGGCTATCTAATTCTGCTGCTCTGGTTTATCGATCGCGAGAGCTACCAACCGGAAGCGTATATCCCGATCGCGGCGGCGACCTTGCTGCTGCTTTTTGGCCTCACGCATTTCCACCCACAGTATGCGATTTGGATCGTGCCTTTCCTTGTCCTGACGATCTACCGCGACGGCCGGTTGATCGCCTGTCACGCCGCGCGAATCGTGCTGCTGGCGCTCTTCACCACGCAGTTCGGAACGTCGGCCACCTGGGACCTCATTCAACCGCTGGCAGGCAAGAGTCTCAGCGCGCTGCCCGATCCGATGAACATCGTCGGCGCCTTCCTGCCGATCGATATCTATCTCGGGCTGGTGCGCACGCTCTTCACCGCGCTTTCACTCTGGATGGCGTTCGTCATCTTGCGTCAGTCCCGAGCACTCTTCACCAAAAGCATCCCTAAGGCGGTGGTCGATGAACTGGAGTAGGAGAGGAGCTTGCTCCTCCCGTCGATCGCCGTTCAGGCGATCGCAGGTCGCCCGGAAACCAACATCACGGTTCTCGATAACGTTCGCTCAGCGCCGTGACAACGCATACCAGTGCCATTGGTCACTCGGAAGGTTGGCTTTGCTGGCTGGTGAACGGGGAAGACGCGGTCGCCGGAACGGCGGCGACCGGCGGGAGGAGACGAGCTCCTCCCCTACGGTTACGGTTGCGGGCTCGACACTCAGTCAATTGCAGAAGCGACTTCGATGGGCTTTCTTATTCACAGTGTTGCTCCTCACAACTGGCTGCGGCGTGCCGCAGGTGTTGTCGCCCGCGTTGCCGGAAGCCGCGGGCACGGTGGGGATCGGGCAGAAGCTATCGCAGCCATTTCTGGCGCCGTCCGACGGGTTGGACGGTGTGACGGTCGCGGTTTCGCCACCGCTGACGCCGGAGGGCGACCTTTTGCCGCAGCCGACCGGTGGCGCGACCGTCGCGATCAGCTACGCGCCGGACGCGGATAACCGCTTTCCGGAGGAAGCGTTTCACGATTGGCCGGCGAGCGATCAATGGCTCGAAGAACTCACCGGCGACGGACAGATCGGGCAAAGTTTTCTCTCCCGCTATCCAGGGCTCAGCGGCATCACGCTACGCGTCGCGACGTTCGGCGCGGACACCGGGGTCGGTGAAGGGACGTTAAAGCCCGGCTCTCCGGTCGATGCGCTCGCCCTCCCGCTTGACGGCGCGGTCGTCTCGACGGTCGCGAGCGGCAGCAATGTTCAGGTCATCGGTGCTGCTGAAGGCTGGGCACAGATCCAGCTCGGTGCGAACCAAACCGGCTACGTGCCGCTCGACGCCTTCGCCGCACTTCCCGCGTCCACGCGCCACAATACGCACGACGTCACGCTGACGTTGTACCGCGAGGCGGATATGCAAGAGGTGCGCCGCACGACGATCAACGCGGCGCAATTGCGCGACAATAGCCACGTTACGTTCGCCTTCGATCCGCTCCCTGATTCGGACGGCCAAACGTATCGGCTCGTACTGACGTCGCCGGAGTCGAGCGCCGGCAACGCTGTGACGTTCCGCTATCAGCCGGAAACGACGTACCAGGAGGGGAGCCGCTTTGACGGCGCGAAGCGTGTCGGTGGCGCGCTTGTCTTCCGGCCCGATTTCGCGAAAAGCGCCCCAATCTATCAAGCGAACGTTGACACACTCGAATGGTCGTCGCTCAACCACGCCTTTATTGGCAGTTTTCCGGCAAAGCGCGACACTGCCGATCGCTTCCTGAGTGTCGATCTGACACCCGGCACCCGTCCACTCACGGTTAATTGGTCGCTGGCGCGGCCGAGCGGTGGGCAACCGATCGTGGTCGATGGAAATCGCGAAAAGCCGGGCGGCGGGCTTGTGTTCAACGCTCGTTTCCGGGGTGATCTGGCGCTCGGCAGCGTCGTGCACGATTCGGCACACGCGATCTGGCGGGACGCGCGTGGCGACCCCGGTTTCTTCGTGTTCTATCTGCTCGCCCTGCTGGCGCTGGTGGGCTGGTGCGGCTGGGCGGGAGTGAGGCACATACAGCATGGTCGTTAATCGTTCGAACCGTCCGTGCCTGCTGTGTGGCCGGGTCTTTCGCGGGCGAGCGTTTCTCTGTCGCGACTGCGCCGAGCGCTATCGTGGTCAACCGGTTCCGGTCGAGATACGCCAGCGCTTTTACGCCGAGATCGATCGCGTCTATCCCGACTGGTCGAACACCTATGGCCAGTACAATCCTCCGGTCGGGCTGCTGGCGTTTCTCGAAGAGCTGCCACGTGAAACGCGCATTCTGGAAGTCGGCGCCGGAGGCGGCTTCACGCTACAACGGCTGCGCGAGATCGGTTTCCGGCAGCTTGCCGGACTCGACCTCACCGAATCGACACTGGCTGCGATGCGTGGTCGAGCGCCCGATGCGCGGTTCGTCGCGGCGGACGCCGAGGCCTTGCCGTTTCGCGACGGCTCCTTCGACCTGCTCCTGTCGAGCGACGTCATCGAACACCTGCCCAATCTCGACGCGCACCTGGCGGAGTCTGCGCGCCTGCTGACGGACGGCGGCTACTACCTCTTCAAGACGCCAAACCGGCTCGCGGCCCAGGCCTATTACCGCGTGCGCGGGATGTACGACGCCTATTTCTGGCATCCATCGATGTCGTCTCCCGGCGAGATCCGAGCGCGACTGGCGCGTCACGGCTTTTCGGTGCGTTTCGCGGCGGCACCACGTTTGACCGAAGCGCAATTACGCAAGATTCCCGGCAAACCAATTCAGCGGCTGGCGCGCGGCGTTCCGCTTGGCCGCCTACCGCTGTCGTTGCGACCACATCTGGAGGTGATCGCCCAGAAGCGCGTGGATCGCAAAAATCGGTTAGACTGATCCCGATCGGAAATATGCGTGCAATCGGGCTGACGAGGGAGGGACGCGAGCTTTGGTACGCAATGGAACAACGCAACGCGCGCTGGTGATGAGCAAGAACGGCATGGTTGCCACGGGGCACCCGTTGGCGACGGCGGCCGGAATCGATGCCCTGCGGCGCGGTGGCAACGCGATGGACGCGGCGATCGCGGCGGCTTTGGCGACCGGAGTCGTCATGCCCGCCATGAACGGCCTCGGCGGTGATGCATTCATCCTGTATTACGAGGCAAAGAGCGGGAAGGTGACCGCCATCAACGGCTCGGGCATCGCTCCACGCAAGGCCAGCGCCGAGTATTTTCTAGAGCGGAACCACGAAAAGATGCCATTCTATGGACCGCTCTCGGTTGCGGTGCCTGGCGCGGTCGACGCCTATTTCACCGCAATCGATCACTTCTGCCGCCTCGATCGCGCCGATCTCTTCCGTCATGCGATCGCCTACGCCGATGAGGGCTTTCCGTTGACGCATAGCGGGAGCCGCATTATCGCGGGCAGTGCCGAGCATCTCGCGGAGTTCGATACCTCGGCCAGCATCTTCCTGCGCGGCGGCCAGGCGCCGGCGCCCGGAACGATCTTCCGGCAAACCGATCTGGCGCGCTCGTTGCGCACTGTGGAGGCCGGCGGGCCAGACGTCTTCTATCGCGGTGAGATCGCCAAGGCGATCGGTGCGTACATGAAGAAAGTCGGCGGGCTGCTCACGGCCGACGATTTCGCCGATCACCAGTCGGTCGTCTATGATCCGATCTCCGCTGAATATCGCGGGCACACGGTCTACGAGACGACGCTTCCATCGCAGGGACTCATTGTCCTTGAAGAGCTGAACATCCTTGCTAATGCCGATATGGCCGCGCTTGGACTCAACAGCGCCGATGCCATTCACACCATGGTCGAGACGAAGAAGCTGGCGTTCGCCGATCGGCTCGCCTACGCCGGTGACCCGGCATTTGTCGATGTGCCGCTCGACACGCTTCTGAGCAAGGAGTTCGCGGCCCGGCGCTTCGCTGAAATCGATATGGCGCGCGCCAAGGACCAGGTTGGCGCCGGACTCATACCCGAGCACGTCGGCGATACGACCTATCTCTGCACGATGGACGGTGAGGGGAATGCCGTCTCGCTCATCACGAGCCTCTCGGCCGGCTTCGGCAGCCAGGTCGTGGCGGGCGACACCGGCATCATGCTGAACAACCGCGCGGGCCGCGGCTTCACCCTCGAAGAAGGGCACCCGAACGTCATCGAGGGCGGCAAGAAGACGATGCACACGCTCAACTGCTACCTGATTACGCTCGGCGGAGAGATTCGCTGGGTCGGTGGCACACCGGGTGGTGATGGTCAGCCACAGTGGAATATGCAGGTTATCACCAACCTGATCGACTATGGTCTGAACGAACAGGAAGCGGTCGAAGCGCCGCGCTGGATGAGCTTCCCCGGCTCTGACGCGATTAGCCTGCCTAACGACTTTGAGGTGCGTATCGAGGGACGCGTCGGCCAGGAGGTTCTCTCCGAGCTCGAAGCGCGTGGTCACAAACTTTCGGTACTCGGCGATTGGGCGTCGGGTGGTGACGCGCTGGTCATTGGCCGTGATGCGCAGACCGGGGTACTGTCCGGTGGCGGCGATGCACGCAACGAGTGCACGGTGACCGGGATCTAACGGGAACTGTGCGCAGAAAGACGCCCGGCCAGCAGTGGCCGGGCGTTTCATTTCTCTTCGTAGCGCATATGGGATTCGAACCCATGATCTCCGCCTTGAGAGGGCGGTGTCCTAGGCCGCTAGACGAATGCGCCGCGGTCGAATAGAAAGAATACCAACCTCTGCTCCGCGGTGCAAGTTTTTGCGAGCAGTCGCGGGAAAATCGCTCCAGACGCTCAATTGAGCCGCATCGCGACGACCCGAATTCTCCCGCCATGACCCGCCAGCGCCGCCATTGCCGCCACGGGCGTGAACAGCGCGGTCATGGCCGGATGCAGTGACGCCAGTACCCCGTTCAGCCGCGAATCCGGTCTCCGATCGCGCAGCCGGAGACGGAGGGCCCACGACCACTCGAGGCCGATCCATTCGTGATCGATCGATTGCACGGCGAAGCCGTTTTGCCGCAGTAGGCGTGCCAGCGTACCTGGCGTAAAGTCGTACAAATGGCGTGGTGCATCGTAGCCGATCCACCACCCGCCCAGTACGCGCGCCGCCCAGGAATCGGCGTTCGGCAGCCAGAGCACAACCGCGCCGCCCGGCTTGATGACGCGATGCAGTTCGGCCAACGTCCGCGTGGGCGAGGGAAGGTGCTCGATCGTATGGGCGAGGAGCGCCGTATCGACGGACGCATCCGGTAGGCAGGCCGCTTCGAGCGTGCCGGTGACGACCTCGAGCCCCCAGCGACTTCGGGCCGTTGCGGCGGCGATAGAGCTCGGCTCGATGCCGAGCAGATTGTCATTTCCATGGACTTGAATACTCTGAAGCAGTTCGCCGGTGGCGCAGCCAATGTCTATGACGCGCTTAGGCGGCACGAGGAGTCGCCAGAGACTGGCAACTTCGCGCCGGAAGGTCTGCGACTTAACCCGCGCCGCAAGCCCGTGGCGCGCGAACGGCGCGTAGTCGTCGCGGTAGTACTGCCCGAGTTCGTCGACCGGCGGACGTGGATTGAGGTAGATCAGTCCACAGCGGCGGCAGCGGACGAGCTGAAACGCTTGCGACGTCGTCTCGAACATCCGATCGCGCAGCTGCCGCAACGGCTCGGCGTCGTCGGCACCGCAGAGATCACAGCCGACCGCTTCAAGCGCGACCATCTCAGAGTTAACGCTCAATCCGGCCGTCATCCGTAGCTGATTCGCCGTCCAGCGTGCGCCGGCCGAGTATGCGCCGGACGCTGTAGTCGCGATCTGTCTTGGTACTGGCGATCATTTCCGCCAGGAGCCCGAAGACGACGAATTGGGCGCCGATAATCATCAGCAGCACACCGAGCGTCAGGAGCGGCCGGGTGCCAATCGGGTGGCCGAGGAACCAGATAAGCGCCAGATAGGCGTTGATGATGAAGCCAAGACCGAGCGCGGTGACACCGAACCAGCCGAAGAAATGAAGCGGTCTGCGCGTGTACTGCGCCAGGAAGAGGACGGTCAGCAGATCGAAGAAGCCGCGAGCGAAGCGGCCGTTACCGAATTTCGAGCGGCCATACTGCCGCGGCCGGTGCTTGACTGGAATCTCGACGACGCGGAAACCTCGAAAATGCGCCAGCACCGGAATGTAACGATGCAATTCGCCGTAGATCCGCACCTCTTTCACCACGTCGCGCCGGTACGCCTTGAGCCCGCAGTTGAAATCATGCAATTTGATGCCGCTGAAGGCGCGTACCACTGCATTGAAGATGCTCGACGGTAGGCGCTTGTTGAGTGGATCGTGGCGCGGGAATTTCCAACCGCTGACCAGATCGGCACCGAGATTGAGTTGGTCGATCAGTCGCGGGATTTCACCCGGTAGATCCTGCAAATCGCCGTCCATGGTGACGACGGCATCACCACGCGCGGCCTCGAACCCGGCGGCGAGGGCGGAGGACTTGCCAAAATTGCGGCGAAACTCGATGATCTGCACGTGGGCGTCACGCGCATACACGTCGTGCAATTTTCGGGTCGTGCCGTCACTGCTGCCGTCGTCAATGAAAATCAGTTCCCAGGGAAGGGCCAACGGTTCGACGGCGGCAACGATCTCCCGGTAGAGCGGCTCAATGCTTTCGACCTCGTTGTAGACCGGTATGACGATCGAAAGTGAGCCGATATCACGCTCAGACTCAAGCAGCCACTGCTCACGTTCAGCGGTCGGTTCCGTCATCTGCTGGTGGGCTGTCGGATTCGTCTGCACGCGTCTATCCTCTGTGGGGCGAAGGCAGAGCGCGACCGCTTCGCGACGCGCTAGATGGTCAAATCACGAGACGATACACCTGCCTGGCAGAGTGTAACATGCCGCCTTTCAGGCGATGGTCAGGACGTAACTGGTGCATGAACAAGCGAACGTAACAGGCTGGGCGGCGGTCATCGTGAACTACAACTCCGCGGCCTATCTCGACGGTTGCCTCGCCGCGCTACGTGCGAACGAAACGCCGCCGGGCGAGATCATCGTGGTTGACAACGCCTCGAGCGACGATTCGCTTGCCGACCTGGCGCTCTGGCCGCAGGTTGTGATCGAAGCGAGCCCGAGTAACCTCGGATTTTCCGGCGGAGCCAACCGCGGCGTAGCCCGCAGCGAGGCGTCGGTTGTCGTGGTCCTTAACCCCGATGTCGAACTCGATCCGGGCTACGGTACGGCGCTCCTGCGCGTCTTCGCGGACAATCCGATACTCGGCGCGGCCGGTGCGAAACTTCGTTATCCGAACAGCAACCTGCTGCAGCACGCCGGAGCTGAGCTGGACCGCATCACGATTACGAGCAGTCACCGAGGGCATCATCAAGAAGACCATGGTCAGTGGGATGAACCGGCCGATGTCAACTATGTCGTCGGCGCGGCGATCGCCTTTCGCCGCACTGCGTTCGATCAGGTAGGCGGTTTCGACGAGCGCTTCTGGCCCGCCTATTACGAAGACGTCGATATCTGCTGGCGGTTACGTGCCGCAGGTTGGCAGGTGCGTTATCAACCGGAGCTATCGGGCGTCCACGTTGAGAGCGTGACACTCGGTTTCTCTGCCGCTGCCTATCGCGTTGCGCTGCGCAACCGCCTTCGCTTCGCGCTGAAACACCTCTCGGCAGACGAGTGGTGGAGTTCGTTCATACCGGCGGAGATGAAGCGCCTGCGCGGCGCTCTGAGCGCGATCGAACGGGCCGACTGGCCGGTGACGACAGGCACCACCGCATTGGAAGAACTGGCGCGATGTTCTCAACCGACATGGGAGCCGGACGGTGATTTACTCGATGGAGAGCCATTACTGGCGATGATTCAGGCATTGGCCGAAGTGCGTGAACGGCGTATCGTCGTTCCGGACGATTCGACGCCGGTCAGCGGTGTGGGCCGAATCGGCGAGGGACTGCTGCGCCGCTTCCTCGGCCGGCAACAGGTCTTCAACGACGCCGTCACGCGCGCGCTCGAAGCGCAAGACCGCGTTAATCGCGAGCTGTCGGCGCAGATACTTCTGGCCTTCCTTGACCTCGGCTGGCGCAACGCGAGTCTTGAATAGCCATTGATATCCCGCAACCCCGCGGCATTCCAGACACCGAATATCCTGACCCCAGATATCCAACCCCCCTGTCATCCTGAGCCACAGCGAAGGATCTCTCCTGACCCGTCCCTGCCAACTGATATCTGGTGCGAGCCAGATGACGTTCGCAAGCAGGCCCCGATCGCTGGTCTTTGCGCGTGATTGCCGGGCGAGTCATCAGAGATCCTTTGCTGCGGCTCAGGATGACAAGGGGGATGGAGCAGATGGTGGGAAACGTGTTGACAGTTCATGGTACATGTGACTATTATTCTGCTGGTTGATTCGGAAAGGTGCTGAGCATGCGACGTGAGCTCTTTCTGACCGTCGATATCGCCTGTTTCGCACTGGCTGAGCGTGAACTGCGCATCCTGCTGGTGCGGCGCAATGAGGCGCCGTTTTCCGGCGGTTGGTCGCTGCCGGGCGGTGAGGTCGCGACGGAGGAGCCTCTGGATGATGCCGCGCAGCGCGTGCTCAGCGAGACGACCGGTTTATGGGGCGTTTTTCTGGAGCAACTTTATACCTTCGGCGACCCGGGACGCGACCCGCGCGGGCGAGCGATTTCGGTGTCCTATAACGCGATTCTGCCTTCGGGCGTGCCGGCGACGCGCCAGCGTGCCGCTACCCGGCTGGGTCGGAGCATCGATGAATCGGCCTGGTTTCCGATCGACAAGCTCCCTGGACCGCTCGCCTTCGATCATGGGCGGATCGCGGCATACGCGCGCTGGCGTTTGGCGCAGAAGATTCTCTACACGCCGCTGGCGTTCTACCTCTTGCCGGAGAACTTCACCATGGCCGATCTGCGGGCTGTGCACGAAGCGGTAACCGGCGAGCAGTACGACCCGAGCAATTTTTCGCGGCAGATGCTGGGACGATGGGATCTCTCGCCCGTCCCCGGAAGCCGCGATCGGCGCGCCCGCCGACCGGCGCGACTCTACCACTACATCGGCCCGCGCGAGATTTCGGGCGGGCCGAGCGAGTCGATCGCTCCGGAGCAGTCCGGAGAATCGCAACAATAATTGAGGCGGACACGCACTGTCGCGTTGCCGCGAACGAATGAGGTGACGAGATGTCCATCGCGAACATGCTCGATCTCGCGACGCCGCGAGAGACCCAGGAGCCGATCGACCGGCAGGTAATGATCGATGAGATCAATCGCCTGCGCCGCGAACGAAATGCGGTAATTTTGGCCCACTCGTATCAGGTGCCCGAGATTCAGGACATCGCCGATTTCGTCGGGGACTCGCTCGGCCTCTCGCGCCAGGCGGCTCATGCCGATGCCGAGATCATCGTTTTCTGCGGCGTGCATTTCATGGCCGAAACGGCCGCGATTCTCTGCCCGGAGAAGACCGTCCTGATTCCCGATCTCAACGCCGGTTGTTCGCTGGCGGCGAGCATTACGGCCGATCAGCTGCGCGCCTGGAAGGCAGAACACCCTGGCGCCGCGGTCGTCTCCTACGTCAACACCTCGGCTGAGGTGAAAGCCGAGACGGACTACTGTTGCACATCCGCCAACTCCGTCGAAATCGTCAACCAGATTCCTGAGGATCGCGAAATACTCTTCCTGCCCGATCTCTTCCTCGGCGAGTACGTCAAACGCCAGACTGGGCGCCAGAATATGCACCTCTGGCTCGGCGAGTGCCACGTCCACGCCGGAATCATGGCCGAAGATGTCGAACGGGCACGCCTGCTCGATCCGGAAGCCGAGTTGTTGGTACACCCGGAATGCGCCTGTGGCTCACGTTGCCTGCTCGATCTCCAGTCAGGTCGACTCGATTCGAACCGGACGCACGTGCTCTCGACCGAGGGCATGGTGCGCCACGCCGCGAAATCGAACGCCGAGCACTTCATCGTCGCGACCGAAACGGGAGTGCTGCATCGCCTTCAGCTCATGGCGCCGGGCAAGACGTTCAAGCCGGTGCGCGAATCGGCGGTCTGTGGCTTTATGAAGATGATCACCCTGGAGAAGCTGCATCGCTCGCTCGTCGAGCTTCGTGAGCCGGTGGTCGTCGATCCGGCGGTCGCCGCGAAGGCGCGAATCGCGATCGATCGGATGCTGGCGGTCGGCGTCTAAGTGGAGCGGATGACGGCTCGGTTTATACTTGTCGGAGCCGCGGTATCGCGGGTTACGAGGACGCAGACGGAATGAGAGGGACCATGCCCCAGGCTCGAGCCGAGATTTCCCCGATCGATCGGGTCGATGTACACCTGCATACGCTCTCGAGCGATGGTGGCTGGACTCCCACGCAGTTGGTTGACTATCTCGTCGAACACGAATTCAAGGTCGTGGCCGTCTGCGATCACGACACGATGCGCTCGGTGCCGGAATTTCTGGAATACAGCGCCGCAAAAGGCTTGATCGCCGTACCGGGCATGGAGTTCACCACGGCCTGGGACGAGCGTCAGTGGCACCTGCTCATCTACGGCATCCATCCGGACGACCTGAACGGCAGTGGGATCGGCGCGCTGCTCGCGCGGCAGCAGGCGAATCTGCGTGCCGCGGCCGAACGCGCCATCTCGCTGCTCGAACAACACGGGCACACGCTGCCGTCGCTCAACGAGCAGATCGACGGACGGCCGCTCTTGCCGGTGCACGTTCTGAGGACCGTGATCAAGGACGGTCATGCGACCAACCTGACAACGGCGCATCAGCTCGTCATCAAGTACGGAGAAGACTTGCGGGTCGATACCTCGCTTGAAACGGTCGTCGACGCGGCACATCAGGCGGGCGGCACCTGCATCATCGCCCATCCGGGCCGTGACGACGGTGAAGGGCTGATGTCCGCCGAGCGGCTCGACAAGATGCTGACGAGCATTCCAATTGATGGACTCGAGGGCCACTATCGGTCGTATACGCTTGCCGATATCGAGCGCTATCGCGAGATGGCGCTCGAGCGCGATCTGCTGATTAGCAGTGGGTCGGATTCACACGCGCCCGGCGTGCCGGTCTATCCGCGCCCGTATCACGCGCGCTGGGTCGCACCGTTTCTGGCGACACAAGGTATTGAGGTCGCACCGTTCGAAGGCGATGCTTGGACGCCGGATCAGGCTTTACCGGTAATCGAGCCGCCCAAGGTTGCAGCGAGCGGATCAAAGCCCGCGACCTAAGCGTGCGACTCTGGCATCCGGACGGACGCTTGAGTATAGTTTGTCAGGCGAAACGCCCACGTAGCTCAGTAGGCAGAGCACATTCTTGGTAAGAATGAGGTCTTGGGTTCGAATCCCAACGTGGGCTCCCACACCGTTTGATCTCTCACACAATTTCCACTTGGCAATAGTGTTGCGATCGCTGGCCCGGTGCCGGAATCCGTGGATTCACGGATCAAGTAACCCTGTGTCATCCTGAACCGCAGTGAAGGATCTCTTTCCCGTGTCCCAACCGTCGTGCTCAGGGGGCAGTCACAAGAGATTCTTCGCTGCGGCTCAGAATGACACGTTCGTGGACATTCAGGCGAAGTGCTAGCTGGGCGTATGGGACGCCGTGCGCTCCACGACCGGCATTTCGCGCATCTGCTCGCGATCCACGGTCACGACCGGGGTGCCGTAGGTGTGAAAACTTTCGGGGATCTTGAGCCCCCATGCCTGGCCCTTCGCGCGTTCGGCCTGCGTCCAGACAACCGGCTGCCAGTCGGGTGCGAAGATGAGATAGCCACCGGAGAAGATTTCGAATCGATTGCCGCCCGGTTCGAAGCCGTAGAGGAAGAACGCCTGCGTCAGTGCGTGCTTCGACGGACCGGTTTCGATCGGAACATCATTCTCCAGGAGCACGTCCGCGGCACGCAGGACATCCTCGCGATTGTCTGTCCAGAAGGCAACGTGGTGCAGTCGTCCACGCGTCCGGGTGGCGTCCAGCGTGTAGGCGACGTCATGGACAAGAGGCGTCACGCTGATCCAGGCGCCCGCCTCGGTGCCGTCGTCGAGGACGACGTGTTCGCGCAGCTTGAAGCCGAGCAGATCCTGCATGAAGACACGATTCGATGTCACGTCGTTGCAGAGCAGGTTGACGTGATCGAGCCGCCGAATACCGGCGCCGACATGCGAATAGCGCTGCGGTTGGTTCTTCAACCGCGAGCGCTGCGCCTCGGTCGGCTGGAACCGTTCGGCCTCGTAGT
Source organism: uncultured Thermomicrobiales bacterium (assembly GCA_937891245.1). Classification (GTDB taxonomy): domain Bacteria; phylum Chloroflexota; class Chloroflexia; order Thermomicrobiales; family Thermomicrobiaceae; genus CALAGB01. The sequence continues at coordinate 17,689 of CALAGB010000187.1, forward strand.
ACAGCTCCATCCGGTGCCCGTCGGGATCGACGAACTGATAGGCGGGGCCGTGGCCGAGATCGCCCTCAATCCAGCCCCGGCCACAGCCGTTGGCCTCAAGCACCTCCGCCCGACGCTGCAGCGCTTGTGGACTGACCATGCGCCAGGCCATATGGCCGATCCCGGCTTCAGCATTCTCGGTGAGCTTGAGTGTGTGCCGCTCATAATCGCCGGCGCCGCGTAAGAAGACAGACTGACCGGCGCGATCGGTTTCGCACATGCCGAGTACGTTGATAAAGAACGCGAGACTCTCGTCCGGTTTCGGCGTAAAGAGTTCCACGTGCCCGAGATGGGCGACATCCTGGATCGGTTCGGGAATGTTGACATCGACGCCGGTCATCGGATTTACCCTTCGCTTTGCTCACTCGCGACGATTTCCTGGATGATTTGGGCACCAAGATTGGCGGCGGGCAGCCCGCGGAAGAGAAAGGCGAGGCTGACCACGCCGCTCATCTCTTCCCAGGTCGCACCCGCGCGGCGCGCGGCGATCGCATGAAGCCGCGTCGCATCGGAGAGCGTCATCAAGAGCATGCCGAACAGCATCAATTGCGCCGTCTTGACATCGAAGCAGTCCGGGTACATCGCGCGCTTGCGCACCGATTCCTGCAAGTCGAGCAGCTCCGGATCGACGCGTGCCAGAAAGTCGGTGCGGGCGATAATGCGGGGCGGCACAAAACCGATCAATTCCTCGTAGATCGCGCGATATGAATCAACCTGGGAATCATCGATCTTGCGTTCCGGAAGCGATTCGTGGGTCATATCTCCTCCAGGTTTTGTTAAATGATCTCCACTGATGACGCTAGCAACCCGGGAGGTGGTTGTCAACGAGGGTTCCGACACCGTTTGACGTTCGGATGTGTGGCACCTAGGATGACGGTGAAACGAGCATGAACGAATGTCAGGCGGGCGGAGGAGCAGCAGTGGAACGCACGCAAGTCGCAATCGTTGGCGCGGGGCCAGCCGGGCTCGTGCTCGCCCACCTGCTGGCCGCCAACGATATCGAGTCTGTTGTTCTCGAGTCGCGCTCACGCGACTACGTCGAGCGTCGTATTCGTGCGGGCGTACTCGAACAGGGTACGGTTGATCTGCTTCATCAGTTGGGCCTCGATGAACGGCTACGACGCGAGGGGATGGTCCATCGCGGTATCGAGTTGCGCTTCGAGGGCCGGAGCCACCGAATTCCGTTGAGCGATCTGACTGGTGGCCGGGCGATCACGGTCTACGGCCAACAGGAGGTCGTCAAGGATCTGATCGAAGCGCGGCTCAACGCCGGTGCACAGATTCTTTTTAGCGCTGAAGCAATCGGGGTAGATGAGATCGCGTCGGAGCGCCCGGTTGTCCATTATCGCTACGAGGGGCGGGTTGAATCGCTCGAGGCCGATTTCGTCGCGGGCTGCGATGGTTCACACGGCGTCTGCCGCTCGGCCATACCGACACGCGAGATCCAGGTGTTCCAAAAAGAGTACCCCGTTGCCTGGCTTGGCGTGCTGGCGGCGGTGGCACCGTCGACCGAGGAGTTGATTTACGCCTATCACGAACGTGGGTTCGCGTTGCATAGCATGCGCACGCCGGAGTTGAGCCGGCTCTACGTCCAGTGCCCACCGGATGACCGCCTGGAAAACTGGTCCGACGACCGCATCTGGTCCGAGCTCCATCAGCGCTTCGCGATGGACGGCTGGTCGCTGGCCGAGGGACCGCTGGTCGACCGGAGTATCACGCCGATGCGCAGTGTGATCGCGGAACCGATGCAGCGTGGACGTCTCTTTCTGGCCGGAGACGCCGCCCACATCGTTCCAGCGACGGGTGCTAAAGGGTTGAACCTGGCGGTGTCAGACGTGCGAGTTCTGGCGAGCGCGCTCGATGCCTGGTATCGGTCCGGTCGCACGGAGTTGTTGGAATGCTATTCCAGCACCTGCCTGCGTCGGGTCTGGCGTGTCGAGCATTTCTCCTGGTGGATGACGTCGATGCTGCACCGGTTCGAGGGCGAAGGGCCGTTCGAACATCGGCTCCATCTGTCCGAGTTGCGGTATGTCTGCGAGTCGGCCGCGGCCGCGACGTCACTGGCGGAAAATTACGTTGGTCTGGAGCAGGTTTAGTCGTGTTCGAGATTGATCAGGAGGCAGAAGATGTTTCGCAGCGATGTCGTTGGTAGCCTGTTGCGGCCGGCGTACCTCGATCAGGCGCGTAAGCAGTACGAGTCTGGCGAGATCGGTGCTCCCGACTTCAAGAAGGTCGAAGATCGAGCTGTCGATGAGGCGCTCCAATTGCAGGAGGACGCCGGGCTTGAGGTGCTGACCGATGGCGAACAGCGGCGCTACGCGTTTTTCGGCCACCTGGTCGAAGCCTTGGACGGCTACGACAAGCTCGGCGGTTGGGCGATTCCGTTCCATGACGATGAAGGGCACCAACTCGTCTTCCAGCGGCCGGTCGTGGTGGAAAAGCTGAGTTGGCGCCATTCGATGTGCGCCGAGGAATTTACCTACGTTCGGGCGAGGACGTCACATCCAGCGAAAGTGACACTGGTCAGCACCCAGCAGGCGGCTGCCTACTACGATCCGGAGCGCTCGTCCGGTGCCTACGCGACTCGTGACGCCTACCTTGCCGACCTCGTCGATCTGACGCGGCGTGAGATCGAGGAGCTTATCCGGCTCGGCTGCACCTATATTCAGATCGACGCGCCACAGTATGGAGCGCTGCTCGATCCGCAGATGCGACAGGGCTATCAGGAGCGCGGAAACGACGTCGGCGAGATGATCGACCGCACGATCGAACTCGACAACGCGGTGATCGACGGCTTCACCGAGCGAGGGGTCACCTTCGCGATCCATATCTGTCGGGGCAATAATCAGAGCATGTTCTATGCGAGCGGCGGCTACGACCCGATCGCCGAACGAGTCTTCAGCAAGTCGCATTTCAAACGCTTTCTCCTCGAATACGACGATGCGCGTTCGGGCAGTTTTGAGCCGCTCCGCTTCGTCCCCGAGGATCGCGAGGTCGTGCTCGGCCTGGTCAGTACCAAGAATCCGCGCCTGGAAACAGCCTCCGAACTCGAGCAACGAATCAGCGAAGCGGCGAAGATCGTGCCGCTCGATCGTCTCTCGCTCAGCACGCAATGTGGCTTTGCCTCCACCTGGGAAGGCAACCGCATCACGCCGGAAATTCAACGCAAGAAGCTGGAACTCGTTGCCGCGACCGTCAGGTCCGTCTGGGGCTGACGTCCGCGCGAAGGAATGACGGCTCTTAACACTCGGATCTCGGTCGATCCAATGTCGGGTTGGCCGAGGTCCGATCACGTGCTAGAATCTGGCAGTCAGCGCCGCACGCTCGTGTGGTGACGGCTGTGCCGATGTAGCTCAGTTGGTAGAGCAGCTGTTTCGTAAACAGCAGGTCGTGAGTTCGAGTCTCACCATCGGCTCCCGCGTTCAAGTGCTAACCGATATGCCGTGGCGAGCCCTCATCAAGTTGATGAGGGAATTTTGGTGGACCATTTCCTCAAACTAATAGATGCCGCGTAGACGGATCCAGCGGTAGCCGAGTCCTTCGATGCGAAACCGGCGTGTATTCGGTTCGATCGGCTTGTAGACCCGGTCGGTGAAGAGATCGGT
>CALAGB010000188.1 GCA_937891245.1 uncultured Thermomicrobiales bacterium
CGAGCTCCAGCAGCGCCGGTTCGAGACCGAGCGTCAGCGCAGCGTCGGTGCCGCGGACGTCGAGCGCGACCGCCGCACGCGCGTTGCCGGTATTCGTCACCGACACATTGAACCGGCCCTGTGACCAACCGGAGACCCGCGCCGGAGCGACCTCGAGCCGCAGATCGTGATACGACGCGACCACCCATACCGCCTGCGCGCTCACCGGCTCGGCCTCGCCCGATACTGCCGCCGCTCGGACCGTGATTGGGTAATCACCAGCGCGAACGGCCGGCGAACGGGGAACGGTGACCGGCAACGAGACGTATTGCCCGACACCGGGCGTGAGCGAAACGGTCGCTGAGTTGGCCGGCAGCCACTCGGACGGTACCGCCCGTAAATCGAGCGCCAGCTGGCGTGGACCGTCGACCGGAGCCGAAATCGCAACCCGCACCGTCGTAGCCTCGCCCGGCGTCAGCACCTGCCGCGCGCGCTCAAAGGAAAGCCGGACAGTTCGCGATTCCGAATGAAAGAGAGGCGTCGAGGCTGGAGCAGGCACCGGGTCGGCGATCGTGACGGCACGGGGTGACCCGCGCATCGATTGGACAATGGCCTGCAGATCGCGCGCCAGTTCGGACGCGTTCGCGTAGCGCTCATCCGGCGTCTTTTTCAGGCAGCGCAGAATGACCGCTTCCAACTCCGGCGAGAGACGGGGATCGGCGGCACGCGGCGGCGGTGGCTCGACGTAGACGTGGTGATAGACCGCATCCGACAGGCTGCTCGTCTTGAAGGGCACGACGCCGGTGGCGACTTCGTAGAGCACCACCCCCAGCGAATAGATGTCGCTCCGCCCATCAAGCGGATGCGCCTGGCACTGCTCCGGCGACATATAGGCGGGCGTCCCCATCGTCTGGCCCTGCATGGTCTGCATGCCGCCTTCAGCCAGCTTTGCGAGTCCGAAATCGGAGATCTTGACGACGTACGGATTGCCCTGTTCCAACGCCGGGGTCGTCCGTTTCAGGAGTAGGTTGTCCGGTTTGATATCGCGATGCACCATCCCCTGCGCGTGCGCGTAGGCCAACCCTTCAGTTGCCTGGCGCACCAGATCGAGGCCGATCGGCAATGAGATACCGCCCGACTGGCGCAGCAGTGAGCGGAGCGAGCCATCTTCGACCAGCTCCATGATGAGGTAATACCAGTCATCATGCTGGCCGAAGTCGTAAATCTCGATGATATTCGGGTGAACCAGCGCGGCGGCAGTGCGTGCCTCCTGGATGAAGCGCCCGCGAAAGGTCTCATCGGCGGCGTACTGCGGGTGAAGCACTTTGAAGGCCGCCGCGCGCTGCAACTGCACATGCTGCGCACGAAAGACCTGGCCCATGCCGCCGCTGCCGAGCATGGCTTCGATCTGGTAGTTCCCAATGATTTGACCGATCAGGTCCACTGTCGGGTACTCCGCAACCGCGCCGGCTGGCGGCACGGACCCAACGCGCTCCCGTTATCACCCGTTTCGTAAGGCGTAGTTTAGCATGCGGCGGATGGTCGAGAGGCGAACGCCTCTCGACCGACAGCCTGAACCGCAGCGTCGGAGCGCCGTTTCGCCGTCCGTACTGACTGCCTTCGGGAAGGCGAACGACGACCCGCTCGCGAGTCTCCTCGCCACGACTCAGGCGGAACGAGCCGGGTGCTGGCGAAGGGAGATTCACGCACCGATGCGGGTAAACGTCAGATGCGTGACTCTACTGGGCGAAGAGACGGCTTCGATATCGTAATCTGCCTCGAGGCCCTCCAAATCATCCCAGAGGCGAACGCCCCGACCGAGCAGGATCGGCACCACCACGACGTGCATGTGGTCAATGAGCCTGGCTGCGAGGAAGTCGCGGATGACGGTCGCACCCCCGCCGATGCGGACATCCTGACCGCCCGCGGCGTCGCGTACCATCGCGAGCGCCTCGGCAGGTGACGCATCGATGAAGTGGAACGTCGTGCCACCCTCCATCTCGATCGGCTCGTGCGGGTGATGGGTCAGGACGAAGACCGGTGTGTGGAACGGGGGATTGGGACCCCACCAGCCCTTCCACTCCGGGTCCTCATGCCAGCCGGGAGGGCCAAACTTCCGGGAGCCCATGATCTCGGCGCCAACTCCGGTATCGTGCAGTCGCACGAAGGTGTCGTCGACACCACCGGAGCCGCCGCTCGGCAGCCCAAACATTTTACGGCCCTGCCGGGTGTTGGACATCCACTCGTGCAGTCGTTCACCGGCATGACCGAACGGTGTTTCAAGGCTCTGGCCTTCACCGGTCCCGAAACCATCAAGCGAGATGGAGAAGAATTGGACACGCGCGAGAGACATAGCCGGCGCTCCTTCGCTGTTCGAGGTGAGATCGTTCGATTCCGTGTCCGTGACGGACTCATAGTCTAATCGAACGGCGCCGGGCAGATTCGACACAACGCGGTAAATTGTTCAATTCATCCGCAACTGGGGTCGGATATGCCGCGCGAAAAGCTCGAGCTGGGCCGGATCGGGATCGATGAAGTTGATGGCAATTTCATCGAGACCGGCATCAAGCCGCGCCTGGAGCTTCGGAATGATCGTCTCGGGCGTGCCGAGCAAGTAGTAGGGCGCGATCTCCTCAAACGGTTTGTAGGTGAAGCGCGCCACGCGTTCGCGGATCTCGTCGTCCGAACCGGTCAAGTTGATGTACATGTGATCTTGGATTGTATGTCGCAGCGTGCTCGGCTCTCGTCCCGCGTCGACCAGCAGCCGGTCGAGGATGGCGCGATCCTGCCGGAGCCAGGTCGCGTCGCCGTCCGGCACCGAGCGGTAGGCGCTCATCAGAGCATCGCCGTAGCGTGCCACCCGCTGCAGCGAGCGCTCCGGCGCGTAGCCCTTTTGCGCCGTGATGTGCTTGCTCGTGCCACCCGGTACCGAGCCGCCGGCCAGCCAGAGCGGCAAGCGCGCCTGCACCGGTCGCGGCAACAAAGCGACATCATCCAGTCTGAAGTGCTTGCCTGTATAGGAGAACGTCTCGTTCGACCAGAGGCCGGTCATCACGTCGAGCATCTCGTCCATGCGCCGCCCACGCGTCTTGCGCTCGATCTGACAGGCGGCGAACTCCTGCGGGTCCCAGCCAACTCCAGCACCGAAGATGACTCGCCCATCGGAGATCGCATCGATCGTCGCCAGCGCCTTGGCGGTCACCACCGGATCGCGCAGCGGCAGCACCAGAATACCGGTACCGACCTGCACCCGCGTCGTCGCGACCGCCGCAATGGTCAGCACCGTCAGCGGTTCCAGATAGGCGACCCGGTACGACGGCGGTGCTACGAAGAGATGATCGATCACCCAGAGGCTATCGAAGCCAAGCTCCTCGGCCCGTCGCGCATAGTCGCTCAACGCGCGCGCATCCGGCGGCGCCTCCTCCGGCAGGTGATAGGACGGCAGATAGACGCCGATGCGCGGCTGGCGGGGAGTGTTGTCGGACATGCTGGCTCGCTTTCTGGCGTTGAGCGGGGAAGCCGCCCTCACCTCCGGCCGGTCCCCCTCCCACTAACTCCCTCCCCATGGGCGGGAGAACCACCTCCCGTCGCGAACGGGAGAGGGGTGTCTTTGTGTGGACGAGGGAGTGTTCCGGCAACGCGCGTGATGGGTGACGAGGGCGCCATGAATGTCGCCCACGCGACTTTAGTCGCGCGTCTGCTCCCCTCTCCCGCGCGGCGCGGGAGAGAGGCCGGGGGTGAGGGCCGCCGCCCTCGCTACATCGTCACCACGATCTTGCCGAACGACTCGCGGCTGTCGGCGCGGCGGTGGGCGTCGCGGATCTGGTCGAGGGTGAAGACGGAGTCGACGACCGGATTGAGCAGTCCTTGCCCGACCATGCGCACGACGCGGTTGAACTCGCTGCGGTTCCCCATCGGTGCGCCACGGATCGAGCGGTGCTTCTGGTAGAGCTCACGAATGTCGAACACCGGCTTGTTGTCGAGTGTCGCGCCGCAGCAGACGAGCCGCCCACCCGGCGCCAGGCTCCGAATGCTTTCGGGCCAGGTCGCGCCGAGCGAATCGACCACGATGTCGACACCACGGCCGTTCGTCAACTCCAGCACCTGCTTCGAGAACGGCTGCGTCGTGTCGACGACGCCAACCGCGCCCCACTCGAGCGCTTTCGCACGCTTTCCTTCGGTACTGGCACCGGCATAGACGCGGGCACCGGCGCAACGTGCGATTTCCATCGCCGCAACCCCAACGCCGCCGCCTGCCGCTAGCACGAGCACAAGATCACCAGCCGTTACCTGACCGGCCGTCTCTACCAGGCGCCAGGCCGTCCCGAAACCGGCTGGAATCGCGGCCGCCCGCACCCAA
>CALAGB010000189.1 GCA_937891245.1 uncultured Thermomicrobiales bacterium
CGTGCTGCTGATCGTGCAGATCGCCCTGATTGAATCCGATGAACCGTGGGTGATGGCGTTCCACCCGCTGAATGGACTCTTGATCCTTGGCGCCGGGGCGCAGCTCATGCGGCATGGACGTGAGGCAATGCGCAATGGCCCAGTGGCCGAGCCGTCCGCCACGCGCGCCGCGCAGGGAGAATAAGATCGGCTGGAGGGCAGCGAAATGGAGCAGACAACCAGGGCACCGCTGAACGGCCGGGTGGCGCTGGTCACCGGTGTTAGTCGACGGAACGGCATCGGCTTCGCGATCGCCCGCCGGCTGGCCGAGCAAGGCGCAGATCTTTTCCTGCATTCGTGGGCGCCATTCGACGCCGCGATGCCGTGGGGCACCGATCCGGGCGGAATCGAGGCGATCTGCACGGAGCTGCGCGCGACCGGACGTCGGGTCGAACAGCTGGCGGCGGATTTTCGTGATGCCGCCGCGCCGGAGCGCGTGCTGCGCGCTGCCTTCACGGCCTTCGGACAGGTCGATATCCTGGTCGCCAACCATGCCTACAGCACGCTCGGCGACCTCGAAGCGCTGACCGCGGCTGACATCGACGCGCACCTCGAGGTCAATGTGCGCGGCACGCTGCTCCTGGTTCAAGCGTGGGCCGCGCAACACGATGACACGCGCCCAGGCGGTCGGGTGATTCTGCTGACCTCCGGCCAACATCTCGGCCCAATGCCGGGCGAACTCGCCTATATCGCGTCGAAGGGCGCGCTACATCAACTGACGCGTAGCCTGGCGGCCCACCTTGCGCCACGCGGCATCACCGTCAATACAGTCAACCCCGGCGCGACCGACACCGGCTATGCCGATGACGCCTTGCGAGCGGCGATTCTTGCGCGCGAACCAATGGGGCGGTGGGGTGAGCCGAACGACGCGGCACGGCTCATCGCCTGGCTCTGCGGCGATGACGCCCGCTGGATCACCGGCGAGGTCGTCAACTCAACCGGTGGCGGGCCATAGGGCGGACGTCTACCAGCTCTGCAGCTTGCTCTGCTGGAGCCGGCCGCGCTGGTGCAGCCATTTGAGGAAGACGAGCCGATTCCATTCGAGGCTGGAGTCGGCAAACTCGCTGTACGGATAATGGTCGCGCAGCCGCAGCAAGCGCGTCATCTCGCGCTCGGTGAGTCCCTCGACATCCAGGTCTTCCGATGTGATTCGGCCGATCCGTTCGTTGAGTACCACAGTCAACCGAATATCCTCTCAGGATGATCGAGTCAAAAGCCGGTTCATCCAGGCGCTCGGCGACTGATCCGTGACGACCACCGCCTGTGTGAACGCTACTACTCCGGTTGTAGCCCTAATGGACACCAAATGGCATATGACCTTCGTCCTCTTCGGCGGCTGGATGAACGATCAGACGCGACCGGTATAGGTATCCTCCAGCCAGGCGCGCTTGCTGACCCCATCGCGCGAGGTGAACAGATAGCGATGCCAGGCCATCCGTTCGTGACAGATCACACCGAGTTCCCAGACGCAGGCGCCCGGCCAGTCCTGCCCTTCGCGCGACACGAGTTCAAACGGCCCACCCGTCGCCAGATCTTTCATATAGACGCGCTCCCACATCTCCTGATGCCCACGCCAGGTACCGACGATCAGAAAGGCATGCGCGGTGCTGAGGTGGAGGAGAGCGAAATCGAGCCCGTATTCTGTCTGCCACGTGCCAGAGGTCGCATCCGCCGTGAGCAGCGCCCGCGCCTCGGCGTCCATCGCATCCGGCACGACCGCGCCGTCGAGATGCACGTGATACCACTTGAAGATTCGATCGGGCAGCACGATCGGCGCATGTGGCTCGGCCGCCCGCCAGTGATGCTGGTAGCTCGGCGGCACGTTACCAAGATGTTCGAGCGCGAGCGTGCCACTGTTCGTCGTCATGGAGGCTCCTCCTAACCAAAACGCACTCGTACACATGTTCGCATCATAGCCGAACGGCGGACGCTGCACAGGGCCACTCGGCCGGCAATTCGGCGCTGGGTAAGCGGCCACGAAATCCCGTGCGGAGTGCCGAATCCTGACTTAAATGCACAGCAGAATTCGCCCGGCCCGCGGACTTGCATTCCGCGTTTGGCCCCGATACACTCGTAAGAGTTGTACGTACAGATCAGATGTTCGGGGCAATTGTTGACATATTGACAAACGCTAGACAGTGCGGTAGGGGCGTGCTACACTAGATATTGCGGTTCGGTAGTCGCTAAGGCACTAGATATCGCGAGTTCCCCTCACGATGTGAGCCGCGCCCGGCACAGTAGATAATGATTGCCGACAACGCGAGGCGCGCACAACGGCAACAATGGCGCGTCATCGAATTGGGATAACTCTCTCTTCTCGGCATCGGATCCGCACTGTGTTGGAAGTATGTGGTGGTTGTCCAGGCTCGACGCCGAAGCCTGATGATGGAAGACCAGCAGCTGTAGGGATTGAAGGGGCATCATGGAGGATCGTGCTACGCGCAAGCGGCCAGCTACCCGTGTGAAGAATCGGAAGGCGGGCGGTCTTCGCATTCAGCGCCATTTCACTTTAAGCGGGCAGGACCCGTTCGACACGATCGAGTGGGCGAGCCGCACCTCGCGCATTGCCAACCCCGACGGCTCGGTCGTCTTCGAGATGAAGGATGCCGAGATCCCGGCTGCGTGGTCGCAGGTCGCCACCGATATCATGGTCTCCAAATACTTTCGCAAGGCCGGCGTGCCGCAGGTCGACGAGGCGGGCAATCCGCTGCTCGATGAGCACGGCGAACCGGTCCTTGGCCCCGAGCGGAGCGCCAAGCAGGTGATCAACCGCCTGGCCGGCACCTGGCGTTTCTGGGGCGAGCAGAACGGTTATTTCGCCTCGGACGAGGACGCCTCGATCTTCGAAGATGAACTGAAGTACATGCTCGTGCATCAGATGGCGGCACCGAATTCGCCGCAGTGGTTCAACACCGGACTCCACTGGGCCTACGGCATCAGCGGTCCGGCCCAGGGCCACACCTACGTCGATCCGGCCACCAACCAGGTCGTCCAGTCGGTCGACGCCTATAGCCGGCCGACCCCGCACGCCTGCTTCATCCAGTCGGTCAACGACGATCTGATCAACGAAGGCGGCATTTTCGATCTGGTGACGCGTGAGGCGCGCGTCTTCAAGTACGGCTCCGGCTCCGGCACCAACTTCTCGCGCCTGCGCGCCGAGGGCGAACCGCTCTCCGGCGGCGGCACCTCCTCCGGCATGATGAGCTTCCTCAAGATCTTCGATCGCGCGGCGGGCGCCATCAAGAGCGGCGGCACGACCCGCCGCGCCGCCAAGATGGTCGTCATCGATATCGATCATCCCGACATCGAGAAGTTCATCAATTGGAAGGCTGAAGAAGAGCGGAAGGTCGCCGCGCTGATCGCGGCCGGCTATTCCAGCGATTTCAACGGTGAAGCCTACGCCACCGTCTCCGGCCAGAACTCGAACAACTCGGTGCGCGTGACCGACGACTTCATTAAAGCGGTGCAGAACGACGAAGAGTGGGAGTTGCGCTGGCGGACCGACGGCCGTGTCATCCGTAAAGTGCGGGCGCGCCACCTCTGGAACCAGATCGCCGACGCCGCCTGGCAGTGCGCCGACCCCGGCATGCAGTACGACACGACGATCAACGATTGGCACACCGTGCCCGCCTCGGGTCGGATCAACGCGTCAAATCCGTGTTCCGAGTACATGTTCCTCGACGATACGGCATGTAATCTCGCCTCGCTCAACCTGATGACTTTCTACGACAGCGAGACGCAGCACTTCGATCTGGATGCCTATCGTCACGCGATCCGTCTCTGGACGATCGTGCTGGAGATCAGCGTGCTGATGGCGCAGTTCCCGAGCGAAGAGGTCGCCCGGCGCTCCTACGACTTCCGCACGCTCGGCCTCGGCTACGCCAATCTCGGCTCACTGCTCATGACGATGGGCCTGCCGTACGACTCCGAGGAGTCGCGCGCCATCGCCGGTGCGATCAGCGCTATCCTGACCGGCGAAGCCTATGCTGCCTCGGCCGAGATGGCCGCTGAACTCGGCCCATTCCCGAGCTACGACATCAACCGCGAGCATATGCTACGCGTCATCCGCAATCATCGCCGCGCCGCCTACAACGCGCATCCGGGCGAATACGAGCAATTGTCGGTCACACCGATCGGCATCGATCCCGCCTTCTGCCCGGACGACATGCTGCAGGCAGCTCGCTCTGCCTGGGATCGGGCGCTGGAGATGGGCGAAGAGCACGGCTACCGCAACGCGCAGGCAACGCTGCTGGCGCCGACCGGCACAATCGGACTGCTGATGGACTGCGACACGACCGGTGTT
>CALAGB010000190.1 GCA_937891245.1 uncultured Thermomicrobiales bacterium
AGGCTCGCCAAACTTGAACGTGACCGACGATCTCACGTTGGCCGCGCGGCGTGCCTGCAATCGCTCCCAGTCAATCCCCACCAGAAGATCCTCTCATGTCCAGCCGTCAGGCCGGCGATTCATCCACCAATTCAATTTCGAGCCGCTTGTTGATGCGGCCCTTGCTGCGCGTTCCGGTCACCCGCAGTCCACCGACCTCTTGAGTATTGCGCACATGCGTGCCACCGTCCGCCTGCAAGTCGAGCCCTGCGATTTCCACCACTCGCACCTCGGCGATGCCCGGCGGTAACAGGTTGATCTTCGTCCGAATCAGGTCCGGTATCTGAAATGCTTCCTCACGCGGCAACGACCTCCAGGAAACCGGTAGTCCCGCCTGAATCGCTTGATTCGCCAAATCTTCGATATGCGCCACCCGATCGGCATTCAGATCTTCCAGCTCGAAGTCCATGCGCGCCTTGTCCGTGCCCATGTTGCCGCCGGTGACCTGCGCACCGTATTCACGAAAAACCGTGCCACAGAGTACGTGGAGTGCCGTGTGAGTGCGCATCAGACGATAGCGCTGCTCCCAATTGAGCTCACCATGCACCATTGTCCCAACCGCTGGTGGCGCGCCGCCTTCGATCGTATGGACGACCTCACCATCAGCCTTGCCGACTTTGATAACCTGCCAGCTCAAATCCCCGACACTCAGTTTGCCGGTATCGCAGGGCTGGCCGCCACCACCTGCGTAAAACGCGGTTCGATCGAGAATCAGCTGGCCCGTATCGGTCACGCCGGTAACGACGGCATCGAATTCGCGCATATAGCTATCGCTCATGTAGAGCAGGTCGGTCATAAGACTCTCCTAACCGGCGACATGGATCTGGCGCCTCCGAATCTTAGTGAGGCGTGAAATGGCCTGTCAAGCCGCGTTTTTGTCCTGAAGACGGTCAAAGGTCGATTCTGCTCGCGTCACATGAGACACTTATTCCGGCGCGTTTGTGCGCCGCGTAACGTTTATTGTCAGCAAGGAAATGGAACTGCATGCCGCGTCCGAGAGTGCGTGTTATCCCGCTCGGTGGAGTGGGCGAAGTCGGCAAGAACCTCACGGTCATCGAGTATCGGGGTGATCTCGTCATCATCGACGCCGGGGCCAAGTTCCCGGAAGATGAAATGCGCGGGATCGATCTGATCGTTCCCGATATCAGCTACGTCGTTGAACGGATCGATAAGCTCCGCGGCATCTTGCTGACGCACGGGCACGAGGACCACATCGGCGGACTCCCGTTCCTCTTGCCTCTTCTTAAGAAGGCGGCACCGATCCCGATTTACGGCTCACCGCTGGCCATCGCCTTCACCCAATCAAAGCTCGACGAAGCGGGCGTGCTTGAGCTGGCCGACCTCCATACGATCGAACCGGGTGAGCGCTATCCGTTTGGTCGCTCATTTGAAGCTGAGTTCATCAACGTTACCCACAGCATTCCCGGTAGCTTCGCCATCGGGTTGAAGACGCCGCTCGGCTGGGTTATGCACACCGGTGATTACAAGTTCGATCCGACGCCGCCGCTCGGGGAGCCGACCGATGAACAGCGCCTGCGCGAGATCGGCGCCGAGGGTGTGCTGGTGCTGCTGACCGACGCCGTACGCGTCGAACGACCCGGCCATACGCCCTCCGAGGCGGTCGTTAGCGAAACGCTCTACCGGGTGATCGGTGAGAAGAAGGGGCGGGTTGTTCTCACAACCTTCGCCTCCAATATCACTCGGCTCGACCAGGCGATGCGCGCCGGGTACCGCCATGGCCGCAAGGTCGCGGTCTCCGGGCGGAGCATGGAGCAGAGCACCCGTATCGCGATGGAGCTTGGCTATTTCAAGCCGCCGGACGGTGTACTGGTCCCGATCGATATTGCCATGAAGCTGCCGCCGCACCAGGTGCTGATCCTGACGACCGGCAGCCAGGGCGAGGCAGGCGCCGCGCTGGCTCGCGTTGCCAGCGGCGAGCATCAGCACATCAAGATCAGCAAAGGCGATACGGTCATCTTCTCGGCGACCCCGGTGCCGGGGAACGAAGAGAGCGTGTCGCAAACGATCGACCTGCTCTTCAAGCGCGGCTTCGATGTCGTCTATTCGGCGCTGGAGCCGACAATTCACGTCTCAGGGCACGCCAGCCGCGACGAATTGAAGTTCATGCTTCGCCTGATCCACCCGCGCTTTGTCGTGCCGATTCACGGTGAATATCGCCATCTGGCGCTCTATCGTGAACTGGCGATGGAACAAGGGATGAGCGACGCTCAGATCTTCATCCCCGAACTGGGTGGCATCTATAGTTTCGGACGTGATGCCGGCCGGCGCGAGGGGCTGGCAGATTCCGGTGCGGTGCTGGTCGATATCATCAGCAACCGGCATGCGATCCTGCGCAACCGCGCTGAGATTGCCGCCAACGGCTTCGTCATCGCCAGTCTCGTTGTCGATCGTGAGACGCGCCAGCTCGTCGTTGAGCCGAAGCTGACGGCCCAGGGACTCGATGGACAAATCGATGACCGCATTCTGCGTAAGGCCGAGGTGGAGCTGGAGAAATTCCTTCAGCGGCGCCAGAAAGGCGGCTTCAGCACCGGTTATCTGGTCAGTCGCACCAAAGGCGTCCTGAGCCGGCAAATCTATCGCCAAACCAAGATTCACCCGCTCATCCTGCCGGTCGTGACGGAGCTGTAGACGGCCCCGCCCTCCGTGTCGTTCTGAGCCGCGGCGAAGAATCTCTCTTGCGTTCGCCCGAGCATGACGATCGGGAAACGGGAAAGAGTTCCTTCGCCGCGGCTCAGGATGACAGGCGGCTTCGGTGTCCCTGGTCTGCGGCGATACCGGCGGATCTTAGCGTGTCTTCGCGATGATGACCGCGATCAATGCCAGTACGGCGACGATCCCGGCACTGACTGCGGTGCCACGCGGTTTGCCGAGCCGGCTGCGCAGCGGCACGGCCAGACCGACCGCGGGGAGTGTCAGGAGTGCGATGATCACGTGTGAGACCGGCATGACATGCGGATGCCTGATGTAGAGAATAATCCCCATAATGATCTGGACGCCGAGAAGCGCGTGGACTGTGCCGGTGAACCAGGCGGGCACACCTCCTCGGCGTCCAAGCCAGATCGCGAGAATCGCTATCGCCAGGTAGAGCACCACCAACAGTTCACCAAGACCGCCGTGCGCATCGACCATCCCGCACCGTCCTTTCGAATCGGTTCTCGTCCCGCTGGAATTCGATTCGTGCGACCTAAACCCGTGCCCAACGCCAGGCGCGCCGGGCGAGAATCTTGCCGCCGATTGCCGTTCGCGTGCCATACCGGCTGACGTACGCTAGCGCGCCGAGCATGACGACCACACTCCTGTACGGTACCGTGATAATGTGTTTCGGATGGAGGAGCGGTGCACCGCCGGTTCCGAGGTCGCGCAAGAGGTGTGAGCTGAGGCCGACCAGCGCCGCCAGCCCGAGATGATGTTCCGGCCGCCAGCGCTCCGCCAGCACCGCGATGACAAACGGCGTCAACACCGAATGCGAGGCCGGGCGATGTGGCATCGTCATGCAGTCGGTGAGGTGGAACGAACGCGCTGCGAGGACGTGATCGAGATCGAGCGCGACGCTGCTGAGGAGACTGATACGCAGGAATCCGGCGCGATCGCGCACGTACGGCAGAATGGGCAACGACACAGCGAGCGCCGTGCCGAAATGACAGAGGCCGTCGAAGAGCCCGCGCCGTGGTGTACCTTCGTAAGCCGCTTCCCAGCGCCGGTGCCAGGCGCTCGTCGTGAGCGCGGCTGCGATCGCACCAATCGCCAGCGCCGGTTGCATCCAGCGCATAGCGATCTGGATCGGCCGTCCGCTTGCCTGTACTGTCTTGAGTGTTCTGGTGAGTCCAACCACGTTCTGCCCCGCATTCAACTCGATCGATAATGGAAGGAGCCGGGATAAGGATGGCAGAGAGCATGCCGTTGCACAACCGCGCGGTCATATTGCTTTCCGGTGGTCTGGATAGCAGCACGGCCGCCTGGCTGGCAGACAGCAGCGGGTTCGAGTTGTTCGCGCTGTCGTTCGACTACGGTCAGCGCCATCGCAGGGAACTCGATGCCGCCCAACAGGTCGCCGACCGGCTCGGCGTACGCCAGCATCAGATTGTGCGTCTCAACCTCGGCGACTGGGGCGGCTCGTCGCTGACCGGTGACGGCGAGATTCCGACCGAACCGAGCGGCGATGAGATCCCGTCAACCTGGGTTCCGGCACGCAACCACATCTTTCTGGCGATCGCATCCGGTTATGCCGAAGTGGTTGGTGCCCGTGCTATGTACATTGGCGTCAGCGAGGTCGATTACTCCGGTTACCCCGATTGTCGGGGCGAATTCATCGCAGCCTATCAACGCGCCGCCGATCTTGCCAGCAAGCAATTCGTCGAAGACGGCATCAGCATCCCGGTGCTGGCGCCCTTTCTGCACCTGCCAAAGTCCGGCGTCGTGCGGCTCGGCCTGACGCTCGGTGTCGATTACGGCCTCACCTGGTCGTGTTATCAGGGCGGCGAAAAACCCTGCGGCGTCTGCGATTCCTGCCGACTGCGCGCCGCCGCCTTCGCCGAAGCTGGCGTCGCGGACCCGCTGCTTGATTGATGCTCCCCCGAACCTTGTGCCCCGGTTGAGCGACCGCTATCATCTCGCCAGATCCGCGAACGTATATGAGGATGGCCGTGCTCAACCGACGCCGTTTCAGCGTACTCCTGCTCTCGGCCATGTCCGGCGCGCTGTCGGCTTGCCGCAAACACAGTCCCGAACGGACGCCGCTCGCCACACAGGCGGCGGTCCCTACGATCGCGCCAACGCCCGTCGCTCCATCTCCGACTCCTGAACCGAGCCCGACACCTTTGCCGGCGCCAACGCCTGAACCGACGCCAACGTCGACGCCGCTGACGGTGCGCGTGTGGATCGAACCGGGCATGCCGAAGGCGCTTGCCGGTGCGGCGCGCCAAGTGCTGTCGACGATCGAGCAGCACGGACGAGAACACGATTCTGTCGTCTTAACCACAATGGATGCGGATAGTGCCGATCTGCGCCTGACGACTCAGCCGGATGACGGAACCCCATCGATCGCTGTGGCCCGAACGCCGCTCGTCCTCGTCACCTCGCCGCGTGTCCCGCTTCTGAGTGTTACCGGAGATCAGGCGAAGGCGATCATGGCGGGCACGGTCAGCAATTGGTCGGAGGTTGGCTCACCTCAATCGATTGCGCTGCGGCCGGTGATCGTGGGGGCTGGAACTGGATCGGCCAACGCGAATCACCTTGACTCATACGAGACGCTGATTCAGCGCCTCGAGGCCGAGCCGGGGCTGGCGGCGTTGATTCCCGTGGCTGACGTTGACTTTCGCGCGCGTACGCTGCGTATCGACGACATCGACATTCTGACGAACCCGGAGCAGGCCGAAAGCTATGCGCTCCACCGGCAACTCGTGCTCGAAATCGCACCAACCGCCGCGCTCCCCGACGCAACATTCCTGCTACCGGCCGATCCGAACGCACCGGCGCCGGTATTCATGACCGATCGCGGCACTGCCATGAACGTTACGATGGTTGGCGACATCATCCTCGGTCGCACCGTCAATACGATCATGACCCGGCTAAACGATTTCGCCGCTCCCTTTCGGCTCGTAGCGGATGAGTTGAAGCACGCCGATCTGACGATCGGCAATCTCGAATGTTCGCTCTCTGATTCGATCGCGCCGCCGAGTGACCCCTACACGTTCCTCTTCATCACCAGCGCGACGGCGGTTGACGGCCTCACGCTGGCCGGGATCGACGGTGTTACGCGTGCCAACAACCACAGCATGAATTTCGGGGTAGGCGGGATGCACGATACCTCGGCCGCGCTCGATAAGGCCGGGATCACGCATTTCGGCATGGGCGACAACCTGGCTGAGGCGCGGCAGCCGGGTCTTTTTGAGGTGCGCGGCACGCGCCTGGCGTTCCTCGGCTTCGACGGCATCACCGGCGCTTCCTACGGCGCGACAGACGAGTACGCCGGTACCTCGCCGCTCGTGATCGAACAGCTCGTGGCCGATATCGCGACGGCGCACCAGCAGGCCGATCTGGTCATCCCATATATCCATTGGGGCATCGAATACACGCTGGAGCCGACCGCCGAGCAGCGGGCGATCGCCCGCCGTGCCATCGACGCCGGGGCGGATATAGTCGTTGGCTCGCATCCGCACTGGGTGCAAGGAATCGAGATCTATCGGGGCAAGCCGATCGTCTATTCGCTGGGGAACTTTGTCTTCGATCAGGACTGGTCGGAAGAGACGAAACAGGGGCTGATCATGCACCTGACATTCCAGGGATCAACCCTGGTCGCGCTCCGCTTCGTGCCGGTCTACATCGAAGACTTCTATCGCCCGCGCATCGTCGACGGCGCCGAGCAGGTCACCATTCTCGACCGTGTCTGGGCCTCGACCGATGCGATTAAGGCGGCGGGTGAGCCGTAGCGCCAGTCGGTTGCCGGCGTTCAGACATGCGGGCGCTGCGGCCGGATGCCGCCCTGGTTGACGATCGTGATGAGCGTGATTTCGGGGCGGCAATTGATGCGGATGCGAGGCGGAACCATGCCCACGCCGCGTGAGGTGTAGACGAGCGTCTTGCCGTCGCGCCGGAGTCCCCAGGGTAGACGCCGCCCGAGTTCCGGCAAGACCGGCGCGCCGATCAGCGGCAGGCGTACCTGCCCGCCGTGGCTGTGTCCCGACAGCACCAACGCGGCATGCGGGATGAGCGTCGGCCCGGCGTCCGGCTCGTGGACGAGTCCGAGATAGGACACGCCGCTCGGGATCGCTGCCAATGCCAGGTTGGGCTTCGGCTTCATTTGCAGAGCATCGGCCAGCCCAACGATGCCGAAGCGCTCGCCATGGACTGACAGCACAACGCCGTTGTCGACGAGCGGGGTCGGGCCGTGGCGTTCGATGACCGTCGCGATGTCATCCAGCTTATGGGTGACGTCGTGATTGCCGAGGATGGCGTAGACGCCGAGCGGTGCGTCGAGTGAGCCGAGAATGTCGAGCGCCCGTTCGACGTTGCGATGGATCACCGATTCGGTGTGCATCGCCGTCGAATAGTCGCCGAGCAGCACGATCAAGTCGGGCGATTCGGCCCGTAGATGGCGTACCGCTGCCTCGACCCGTTCCTGGCTGATATGATCGGCAAGATGAAAGTCGCTGACCGCGCCGATGCGGAGTCCGGTCGGCAGCGGCGCCGCGATCTTGACCTGCTCGATCGCAAAATCGGACGGTTCGAGCAGCAGCCCGTAGCCGCCACCAACGGTCGCGGCACCGGCTGCCGCGATTTCGAGAAAACGCCTCCGGCTGAGACGACGTGACGTCAACGATGCCATGGTGCGGAGGCTTTGAATTGATTGTGTACTACCACGGAGGTGGGATGTCCCTCCAACTTGTCATCATCGGGTTGCCGCAGAGTGGCAAGACGACCGTCTTCAATGCGTTGACGCAGGCCGAAGCGACCACCGGCCTTTTTTCGACCGGGGAAGAAGAGCCGAATCTTGCCACGGTAAAGGTACCTGATGCCCGGCTCGATGTGCTCACCGAGATGTTCAATCCGAAACGGACCGTCCCGGCTGATGTCCAGTATTACGATGTCGCGGGCGTTGCCAAGGGTATTTCGGAGCAGGGCATGAGCGGCCGGCTCCTCGGGTTTCTCAGTCAGGGGGCCGCACTCGTCCATGTGGTCCGTGCCTTCGATGACCCGTCGGTGCCACATCCCGAAGGTTCAGTCGATCCGCTCCGCGATATCGAAACGATGAATCTCGAACTGACCTTTTCCGATCTGGGGCTGATCGAAAAGCGCCTGGTGCGGCTGGAAGCCGGCATTCCCAAGCTACGCGGCGCCGAGCGTGAGATGAACGAGCGCGAGTTTGCGGTGCTGAAACAGCTCCGCGCGGCGCTCGAAGAGGGCACGCCGATCCGCGAGGTTGAGTTGCAGCCGGAAGATGAAAAGCTGTTGCGCGGCTTTGGCTTCTTGTCCGCCAAGCCGCTGCTGATTCTGCTCAATCTGAGCGATGATCTGCTTGGCGAGCGCTCGGCGGCCTTGATCGCCGAGGCGACTGAACGCTTTGGTCGGCCTGGCGTAATGATCGACGCCGTCGCGGGCAAGATCGAAGCGGAAATCGCCCTGCTCGACGATGACGATGCGCGCATGTTCCTGGATGACCTTGGCATCAGTGAATCGGGCCGGAGCCGCGTGATTCAACGCTCCTATGAGCTTCTGGGTCTGATATCGTTCTTCACCGTCGGGCCGGACGAATGCCGCGCCTGGACGATCGCCGCCGGCACGCCGGCCGTAGAGGCCGCCGGAGTCATCCATTCCGATATCCAGCGCGGGTTCATTCGCGCCGAGGTCGTGAGCTATGACGACCTGATCGAAACGGGTGGCCTACCGGAGGCACGGAAAGCGGGCAAGCTGCGGCTGGAGGGAAAGACGTACATCGTCCAGGATGGCGATATTGCCCACTACCTGTTCAACGTCTAAGGATGGGTAACGCGCGCAGCCGGGGCGTTGCTACTTGCCGGGTTTCTTCTGGTGGCGATTCGATTCAGCCACGCTCTCGCCCGAACTCGTGCTGCTGTTCGACCCTGTGACGATCGGCGGTTGATTGGAATCGGGCGCGTTGGTCACGTTCTGCGTCGCCCCGAATCCTCGGTTCTTTCGCTCGTTGCCGCCCGCCTCGGCGACCGGCTGCGAGTCGTTGCTTGAGGCCTCCTGTGGCTGGGCGTTTTCGTTCGGCTGATTGGCCGGAGCCGGTGGTTCCTTCTTCTGCTTTTTCTGTTTTTGCGGCCGGTCGTCGCCGGGCTGGCG
>CALAGB010000191.1 GCA_937891245.1 uncultured Thermomicrobiales bacterium
ACATATCCCCTGGGTTCACCCGCGTGAAGTCGTGCCGCGAGGCCGGTGGTGAGCCACGGGTCACCGGCCACCACGACGGATCGCAGGTCGTCGCGCTGCTGCCAGGTGATGGTTTGCGGTTCGATCGGCATCGCGGTCTCGTCTCATCAGCGCTTTTCGTAGCAGCTCTATCTGTCATTCTGAGCCGCAGCGAAGAATCTCCTCTTCGTTTCCCGTGCGCCGTACGGTGGGGAACGTGGGAGAGATTCTTCGCTGCGGCTCAGAATGACATAGTTGGATCGTTTTTATTCCGGACAATCGTCTAATCATCCACCGCAGCGTTCAGGCCTCATAATTGGCGATCGCGTCAACGCGATGGTTCGGAGACAACCGTTTCGAGGCGCGGGAAGATCGGCTCCGGTTTGTTGACGGTTGTGCCGGGTTGGAGCAAGCCCCATTTCAGCTCTTCCAGCCACGGCTGTTCTCCCAGCGCTACTCCGAGTTGCTGCGCGATGCGCACCGAAGTTTCGGGCAAGAATGGCTGCAAGGCGACGGCGACGACACGGAGCGTTTCGGCCAGAGTGTAGAGCGACGTGTCGAGCGCGCGCGTCGCGTCGGTATTGCCGCCACGCTCGGACTTGGCGAGTGTCCAGGGCGACGTCGTTTCGACGTAGCGATTCGCCTGCACGATGCAGTCCCAGATCGTTGCTAGCGCGTGTTGCGGATCGTATTCGATCCCCATCGCGGTCGTGATCGCCTCGGCCAGCCCATTGACGCCGAGCGCCTCGCCCGATTTGGGATCGATCGAGGCCGGCACCTTTCCACCGCGATAGCGCTGGATCATTGAAATCGTGCGGTTGAGCAGGTTGCCGAGATCGTTGGCGAGATCGGCGTTGTAGCGCCGTTCGAGCTTGTCGTCGGTATAGTCGGCATCGCCGGTCGGCGGCACCTCGCGCAGCATCCAGTAGCGCACGCCTTCGGCGCCGTAGCGATCGACGAGGTCGGCCGGATCGACGACGTTGCCGAGCGATTTGCTCATCTTCTCGCCGTCGATCGTCAGGTAGCCGTGCACGAAGACGGTGCTCGGCAACGGTTCACCGGCCGAGAGGAGCATCCCAGGCCAGTAGACGGCGTGGAAGCGGAGAATACCCTTGCCAATGACGTGCACGCGTTGCCGATTTTCGACCCAGTAGCGCTTGTACAGTTCTTGATCACCGCCGAAGTTCAGGGCGGTGATGTAGTTGGCCAGCGCGTCGAACCAGACGTACATCACCTGATCAGGGTCATCAGGCACCTCAACGCCCCAGCCACGCGCACGAGTGCGGGAGCGCGAGAGGCTGAAATCCTCCAGTCCGCGAGCAACGAACGAGCGCACCTCGTTCTTGCGCGTCTCCGGAATGACGCGCAGCCGTCCGCTGTCGATCAGCTCGAGAATCTCGTCGCCATAACGCGACAGTCGGAAGAAGTAATTCTCTTCTTCGACCAGCTCCGGCGGGATGTGATGCTCCGGGCAGAGCCCGTTGTCGAGTTCTTCCTCCGTGTAAAACTGCTCGCAGCGAACGCAATAGAGTCCGCGATAGTGCTTCTTATAGATGTCACCGTTGGCCGCGCACGCTTGCCAGAGCTTGCGAGCGCCGGCGATGTGCCGCTCTTCGACCGCCGTACGGATGAAGTCGTCGTTCGAGATATTGAGCAGCTTCGTGAGACCGATGAAGGTAGCGGCATTGCGCTCGACCAGATCGGCGGTTGGAATGCCCTCACGCTCGGCGGCCAGGACGTTGGTGAGGCTGTTCTCGTCGGTACCGGTCAGAAAACGCGTATCGTCGCCCATCAGACGGTGGAAGCGTGCAAAGGCATCGGTCTGCACGAATTCGAGCGCATGACCGATGTGGGGTGACGCATTCACGTACGGAATCGACGTGGTGATGTAGTAACGGTGGTTGGGATCGCTGCTCAAAAATTCCCTCGCTTGTCCTGTTTTTGCCGCCAGCCGGCTCTTATGATACGACGGGCGTCGAGGCTAGAACTCCTTCAGGCGTGCTTCCGGCGTGTTCCAGCGCTCGATGCGCGGATTGAGTACGCGGGCGCCTTCCTCCTCGATGACGACTGTCTCGCAGTTGCGCACGCCGGTGCGACCGGTGACATAGATGCCGGGCTGGTTGACGAGGACCATGCCTGGTTGCAACGTCGTCATCTGGCCGCGTACGAGCCAGGGCGCCTCGTGCGTCGACAGGCCGATGCCGTGACCGGTCCGGTGGCGAATCATGCCGCTCAACCCGGCGCGCTCGATGACCTTGCGCGCCGCCTGATCGACCGCGTCGGCGGTCGCACCGGGGGCCATCGCCTCGCGTGCCGCCTCCTGTGCTGCCATGCTCGTCTCGACCCAGCGGACGACGTCGCGCAGCGGATCGCCGACGAAGAACGTCGCGCCGGATTTCGCGTGATAGCCGGCGACGTTCGCCGTGAATTCGACGGTAACGGTGTCGTTACGCGAAAGCGTCCGGTGGCTGGTCGGCGCGTGAGGATAGCCCGCCCGCGTGCCGCTGCGCAGGACGCCACTGATCGGCCGCGACAGCGGATCGTAGAGCTCACCGAGTTCCGTGCGCATGAGCGTATCGATGACGCCGAGAATTTCGTGCAGCGCATCCCGTTCGGAGGAGCCGCTCGTTAGCCGGGCGAAGATGCGCTCAAGGGCGAGATCAGAGAAATCACTGGCACGCTTGATCAGATCAATCTCCGGCTGGCTTTTGATCAGACGAAGCTCGGCGACGTAATCCGAGAGTTCGCTCTCCTCGATCTCTTCCTGCACGCCCTGCCATTCGCTTGCAGGAACCGTATCGATGACGAGCGGTCCGCCCGCTTCGCGAGCCATCCAGACGACCGGGCTCGTTTCGCCGGGGTATTCGGCATACCAGCGAATATCGCGGATCGAGCCGGTGGATGCGTATTCGGCATCGAGCTGTGGCACGAACAACGCGACGCGGCGATCGCTCCAAACGCAAGCGGCGGCCGGTCGATCGGACGATGTGAAGGCAATACCGGTCACATACCGGATGTTCTCCGGATTGAGAAGCAGCGTCGCGTGCTTCTCGTCTTTTTCCAGACGCTCGGCAAGCCGGTTGACAACCTGCCGGTAGAATGCTTCTCCAAGGACCATCAATTACCCCTCGATTGCGAAAAGGCGGCACAGTTCGATCAAAAACCTGGGATCCGCTCTCTTATTCTCACCTGTTGGCGCCAAAATTGCTACTGTGTTTCGTGCGCGCACCGGGAGTGGTTTCGTCCGACGGAATTCGCGGAAAACCGGCCAACGGGCTAGACAAACGAAACCAAAACGGAGAGAATAGAAAGCGAGGGGTGACGTCACCAACGACGTCCTCCACCATCAAATAGCACACCAGACTCATCTCCTCCTCACGTGCGGGGCAGCCGTCCACCAGCGGCTGCCTCGTGCGGTCTCCGGACTTTTTTTGACCGTTGCGGTGCGACAACCGATTGACCAGCGTTGATCGTATGCACGCTTGTGGGAAGCAAGCCCTCCAGTCGTTACAATAGTGGTGAGCATCCGTGGGATGGCATCGCCGGTGTAGCTGTACATCTCTGGGCCAAACCGACCGCTGCGGTCGTGACGGGCGCCCGTCCACCTGCGGATTTGCCGAGGAAGGTGCTAGAAGCAGATGAGAGATCCATCGGGTCAGCAGCGACCCGACCGACCAGGTGGCCCACAACCCCCGCCAACGTTTCGCTCACGCTTTCCATCGTGGATCGTCTGGGTGTTGTTGGGTGCCATCGCCTTTTACTACGTATACCTCCTGTTCTGGCCGCATCAGGTCTCGCGTCTCGATATTTCGTATTCCGCCCTGGTCGCGCAGGTGCAGGCCAAAAATGTCAAAAGTGTAACGATCGAGGGACAGACGGTCTCCGGCGAGTTTACGCAAGAGATGCAGTTGGTCGACGGTACGGTGCTACCGGCTGACCAGCAGGTGCCTCCGGCTGATCAGGGTGACAAGGTATCGAAGGGGACCCATTTCGATACGGTCATTCCGGAACGAACCCAGCCCGACATCACGAAGTTACTGCAAGATAACAATGTCGAGATCAAGGCAAAGGTGGCCCAGGGTTCGATCTGGCCGACGCTGCTCGTCTTCGGCATGCCGATCGTAATCATACTCGGCATCATGTGGCTCTTCGGGCGGAACATGTCGCGCGGGCAGCAGAACATCTTCAGCTTCGGACGAAGCAAGGCGAAGATGTACGACGCCGAACGCCCGCGTGTGACGTTCGCGGACGTCGCCGGAGAAGAAGAAGCGAAAGGGGAGTTGACCGAAGTCGTCGACTTCCTCAAGAACCCGGCCAAATATCACAGTATCGGCGCGCGCTTGCCGCGCGGCATCTTGCTGATCGGCCCACCCGGTACCGGTAAAACGCTGTTGGCGAAAGCGGTCGCCGGCGAAGCGGGTGTGCCGTTCTTCAGCGTCAGCGCCTCGGAATTCGTCGAGATGTTCGTCGGCGTCGGCGCCAGTCGTGTGCGCGACCTGTTCGAGAAAGCGAAAGCCTCCTCGCCCTCGATCGTCTTCGTCGATGAGCTCGACGCGGTCGGTCGCCAACGATTCGCCGGGCTTGGCGGTGGTAACGACGAGCGCGAGCAGACATTGAACCAGTTGCTGGTTGAGATGGACGGCTTCGATGAGCATCAGAACGTCATCGTCATCGCGGCGACCAACCGACCCGACGTGCTCGATCCAGCGTTGCTACGACCAGGACGCTTCGACCGGCAGGTGACCGTTGGGCTGCCGGACCGGCGGGGACGCGAAGCGATTCTCAAGATTCATACACGCGGCATCCCGATTTCGCCGGAGGTCGATCTCGTCAAGATCGCGTCCGGAACGCCCGGTTTTTCCGGCGCCGACCTGGCGAACCTGGTGAACGAAGCGGCGCTGCTGGCGGCGCGTAAGGGAAAGAAGATCGTCGATCCGATCGACTTCGAAGAGGCGATCGACAAAATCGTGCTCGGTACTGAGCGCGCCTTTGTCATGAGCCCGCACGATAAAGAGGTGGTTGCCTATCACGAGGCGGGTCATGCCATCGTTGCCTACTTCTCCGAGGGCGCCGACCCGTTACGCAAGGTGAGCATCGTGCCGCGAGGGCGCGCGCTCGGCGTGACGGTCCAGTCGCCGACCGAGGACCGCTTCAACTACAGCCGTCATTACTTGAAGGGTCGATTGGCCGTCATGATGGGCGGTCGGACGGCTGAAGAGATCGTCTTCAACGAGATAACGACCGGCGCTCAGAACGACCTGAAAGAGGCGACGTCACTGGCTCGGCGCATGGTCGGCCTGTGGGGTATGAGCCCGGAAGTCGGTCCCGTCTATCTCGGCACCGGTGAAGAGCACGTCTTCCTCGGCCGCGAGATGGGCCAGGAGCGCGACATCAGTCAGAACCTGCTCGATCGCGCCGATCGCGCCATTCAGTCGCTGGTCGATGAGGCGAAGGCACGAGCGCATCAGATTCTGACGCAGTATCGCGACAAGCTCGACGAGTTGGCCGACGCGCTCGTGACCGACGAGACGGTCGATTCGGTGCGCATCGCCGAATTGCTCGGCGTGCCGGCCGTTCCGGCCGGTGCTCCGGCGGCCAGCGGAGAATAGACCTGAAGCGGCAGCGACAAGAAGAGTCCATGGATTCGGATCGCCCGGGCGATCCGAATCGCTGTGCGGGCGACCGCGAGCGAGCGGCTGCAAGCCAGGACGCGCGCGACAATGCGCTCAGCCCATGGTTCGTGACGATCGTCGCTCTCTTCGTCACATCGCTGATCACCGCGAACATCGTCGCTGTCAAGCTGGTCGACATCAACGGCATTATCGTGCCGGCCGGCACCGTGACGCTCTTTCCGCTCAGCTACATCATCGGGGATGTGCTCACCGAGGTGTACGGCTTTCGGCGAGCGCGACTCGTCATCTGGCTCGGCTTCGCCTGCAACCTGATCGCGGTCCTCGCCATCTACCTGACCCAGCTCTTGCCAGCGGCTGCCTTCTGGGACGGCCAGCAGGCGTACGAGCGGATTCTCGGCTACGTGCCCCGGCTGCTTCTCGGATCGTTCGCCGCCTATCTCGT